>JAKLFN010000188.1 GCA_022711195.1 Bacteroidota bacterium | reverse complement strand
TCGGTCATTTCCACGTTGCTTGTTTCTGTCTGTTCCACAACAAGCGCACCGTCGACCTCCCGGCTGACGGGTTCCCCAAGGGTATAGGTAATCCTTATTTCCCTGTATTTCTGTTTTATATCCTGAAGATCTTTGCATAACTCACCGAATTCCGGGTCGCGGTTGCAATATGGATTTGCAAGCATTATCAGGTCGTTAAGTATGATCTTCTGTTCTCCGATCCGGTCTCTCAGTATGGGATCGGGATACTCGGTCATGACCTGGGTTGCAAGATACTGTGCTTCGATCCATACTCCTATTATCATCAGGGCGGAAAGCTGACCGCGGTCGTTGTCCCTGAGATATTTATCAATCTGGGTATATGAATCTATCGAAAGGAACAGCAGGGAGTCGAGGTTCGACTTGTTCAGTGAAAGTCTTTTTATCGTTTCAAAATCAAAGAATTGCCCTACCCTTATCCCTTCGGCAAGCTTTCTGATTGAGGAAAGAATATCTATCGATGAACCTGTCTTTTCATACATGTTGAGGTAGCCAAGGTCAGCCCCCAGAACTCCAAGAGTAAATGCCTTGTCGAAAGAAGTGGACTGCTTGTTGGGATCGATGGATGAGGCCAGGTAAGACTGCGAGAACGGAACAGCAAGTGTTTGCAGAAGGTTTGCTATCTCGACAGGTGAAGAGATGTTCCTGGCTATCTCCTCGATTGCTTCGGTGCTTAGTTTTTCTTCTTCACCGATGGGGATAGAATCGGCTTCGGGGAATACGAACTGTGAATTATTGCTTGCCGAATTCCTGCACGAAAAAATAGCTGGCAGTAAGACTATCAGAAGAAAAAGCAACCTTCCTTTCATCAGAATATCAGATTGATTATTACAAAAATACAAAAAATCACATTACCAAATTCCTGAAGAAACGCTTTCTTAAACGCAATTTCTCAATAAAATTCACAGCCCTGCCAACGAGTTCATAGTATAGAAACAGGTACAGAAGAGCCGTACTGAGCAAAACAAGGGCGATATTGAATATAAAGGTATCAATCTTCATACCAAAGATATATTTCGAGGGAGCAAAGAAATGTGTTCTGAATCCGAGTAATCCCCTGTCAGGCGGATCGAGGTATATGGGATCAACATTCTGGACTATGGAGTTCCTGTAAAAAAGTATCTTTTTTCTTTCGTAATATTTTGTCACAATTTCCTCAAGCTTGTAGTTATAATATTCATCGCGGAGCCTGTCAAGTTTTTCCTTATTAAGGTTATAAAACTTGTCTTTACGGTCGCTTGCCGAATTCGAAACAGCGCTGAAGATAAGGTCCATTCTGTCGATATAACGTTTTACGGAATCAGCCACTTTAAGGTTGAATTTTTCACTTGTCAGCTGATCATAGCCGCTGAATGCCGGCAGGCCGTAAAGTTCATGGATCTTCCCTGTTTCATTGTGAAGGAGTGCCAGGTCGCTGTTCTCCCTGCTTTTAATAGCCCTGTCCTGTAACAGGTCATTCTCGTCTCCGGCCGGGCGGCTCATATGTTCCCTGATACTGGCATCAAGAGCTTTACGGAGTTCAGGTATCCGGTGAACCTTATTAAAATCGGCCTGGCTGATCTTTTTCTGTAGTGTATAGTAGGTTTCTCCCTGCTGTGTAAACTCCTGGGTACTGTAGCGGTTATCCTTGAACTGTGACACCATCAGCGCCTCGTAGGTCCACCGGGTTGGCATAAGCTCCGCAATAACAGGAACTTTTTCCACGCTTCCGATACTCCTGTTAAGCTTGTCGAACGGGAACATGGCTCCGCTGAGCACCATCATGGGAATTATCAGCAGGGGTATTATAATGTAAATGGTAATGGCAGAATTGAATGATGCGGAAATGTTAAGGCCAATCATGTTTGCACAGAAAGAGGTTGTAAAAAGTGCAATCCAGTAATTTAAAAACATACCCTTGATTCCCAGTATAGGATTTGCTATCATCAGGAACAACCCTGACTGCAGAGCCGAAATGATGATCAGGATAGCAATCTTTGCTGCCAGGTAGCTGGTTCTGCTGAGATCAAGAAACCTCTCGCGCTTAAGGATCTTTCTGTCGCGGAAGATCTCCTCTGCGCTTATTGTAAGCCCGAGGAAAAGAGCCACGATAAGGCTCATGAAAATATATATAGGAATATTTTCATTTTCCGAGAAGATATATTTCGATGAGTTAGGATCGGGAATATACCTTATAATGAATGACAGAACAAAACCAAGAATGGGCGCTTCGAGCAATGTCAGCTGTATATATTGCCTGTTGGCGAGCTTGCTCTTCAGGTCCCTGGTAAAGTATATTAAGAACTGCCCGGCCAGACCGGGACGCTGTAGATTCCTGTGTGGAGGTTCTTTTACATCAGGTATCTCCGGTTCAGAATAAGTGCGCCTGAACTTTTCAGCCCACTCTTTTGGTTTGACTTTTCTTTTGTCGGTATATTTTCCGAACTCATCCACAACATGTGCCTCAATAATGTTGAAAATGAGCTCTGTATTTACATTTCCGCATGAAGGGCATTCCCCGACATTTGAGTTGATCTGCGCATCGAGTGTCTTGAAATAGATCACAGCATCGACAGGATTGCCATAATAGGCCATACTTCCTTCCTGATCAAGGATGATGATCTTGTCGAACATCTTGAAGATCTCTGACGAGGGCTGATGAATAACTGTAAAGATCAGTTTTCCCTTCAAAGTGAGGTCTCTCAGCAGGTCCATCAGGTTTTCGGAGTCTCTCGACGACAACCCCGAGGTGGGTTCATCGAGAAAAAGTACTGATGGTTCACGTATCAGCTCCAGCGCTATGTTCAACCTCTTTCTTTGTCCGCCGCTGATAACCTTGTTAAAAGGAGATCCGACTTTCAGATCTCTCTTATCGAGTAATCCCAGGTTTGACAGTGTCTTGTCGACCAATGCTTTGATTTCGTTTTTACCTTTATCCTTAAAGCACTGACATGCTGCAAAATAAAGGTTGTCAAATACGGTCAGATCTTCAATCAGAAGGTCATCCTGCGGAACATAACCCAGGACGCCTTCAAGGGCATTCCTGTCTTTAATAACATCGAGACCGTTTATCCTGACAGTTCCTTTTGTTGGTTTTTCAATCCCGCTGAGCAGGTTCAGAAGGGTAGTCTTCCCGGAACCACTGGCGCCAAGGATCCCGACAAGGCTGCCCTCATCAATTGAAAAGCTCACGTCATCGACAGCAGCATGCCCCTCGATAAAAGTATATGTAAGATGCTCTGCCCTGAATGAGAGCTTATGCATAATTATTTCTGACAGAAATGTAGAGCTTACATCGCTGTAGTATATCGGATAACTGGCCGATGACCTGAGCGTGGAACCCTTGGCAAAAGTATAAACCTGCCCGGGGCTGATCGGAAGTCCGTTCAGGTAAAGCTGCTCATTGGAAATATATTTAAGAAAGTAGAGGTCGACGCTTGCGACCCTGAGGAAAAAGATACTGGTATCCTGGTAACCGGCAAGCATTCTTTTACACAGCTCGCACTCCTGGTGCCCCGGAGAAAGTACAAGTATAGAATCGTTTACAAGCTCATCAGGGCTGGTACTCTTAACAAATTGTTCGGTGGCTGCAAATTCATCAGGAGAGATCCTGAATACTTCAGCCACGGTGTTGATGATATTGATTCTCTGCGGAGTGAACCTGCGGTCGGCATTTAAGAGTTCATAGAGCCGGACGAGTACCACTACTTTTTGTTCCTGGTTTAGTGTACGGTTTATCTTTTTGCAGATACCGAGCACTTTCACGGAATCTCTTACAGATGGGGCGGTAGCGGTCTTTTCGGCCGATTTCTCGATAACCGGGCCGGCGTGCTCGTCGAAGAGAGCCAGGTATTCGCTCACCGTTTCCTGTGAAAGCTGCTTATTGAGAAATCCTGTAACATATTCACGCTCATCAGGGATCATGCCACCGTCCTGCTTAACGATAAGCGCAAACAATTCCATCAGTGCTTTCAGGATCTCTTCACTCATAAAAGATATTGTGAAATGCTACGATTCAGAGAACCGAAGATATAAAAATTCTACTTTTTCTTTGCTGATGTTCTGACAAATTTTCTTTGTATCCATCCGGGAATGATTGACGCGCCGATGATCAGGTAGGGATAGTAACTAATAATTCTCCAGATAATAGCCATCGCCAGCGCCACAGCTCCAACATGTGCGGCATCGACAGGAATGGCATCTGAGATATATCGTCCGAGTATCACTTCGGCAAATCCGCTTCCTCCCGGGGTGGGACTGAGTATCATCATTATCCATGTAACCAGCTGCCTGGCAAATATCAGGAAATGCTCATTTATGGTGAAGAATGCCATCAGGATCGCATTTATTACCCAGTACCTCGAGGTCCATGAAAGGAATGTAGCGGTGAATGCTTTTACCCAGAACGAAAAAGGTTTTCTCTTAAGTTCGTGTGAA
>JAKLFN010000187.1 GCA_022711195.1 Bacteroidota bacterium | reverse complement strand
CCAGGTATCCGAAAAACCTTATTGACATAAAACCCGAAAAAATAAGAGGAAGAAATCCTGCCATCACGCTTCCGGCATTAATAATTATGCTCCTTCCAATTGTGGCCATCGCTATCCGTGTCGATTCTGCATACGATAGTCCCTTTCTTATCTGGATATTGAAACACCACATATACTGTATGGTAAAATCTACACCTACACCGACCATCACTGATGAGAGCAGGGCAGTGGCCGAGTCAATGGCTATTCCCGTAAGTCCCATAAACCCAAAAAGAATGAAAACGGATGCTGCAAGTGGTATTGACCCGATCAGGCCACCTCTGAAGGACCTGAAAATAATGGTGAGAAGCAATAACACTGTTATCAGTGCAAAAAGCAGTGATAATACCTGTCCCTTTATAAGCGAATCAGCCATATCGGCCATAATTATTGCGTAACCTCCGACAGTTACCTCGCCTGGGAAACCGGCTGTCAGCGTCTCGATCTTCGTTTTTACATCGCCGATAACGCTTTTCGACGGATCAGAGAGCCTTATAAGGATATGAGCCCTGGTATTCTCAAGGTTCATCATCTGGCTGAAGTCTTCCGGATTTCCACTCATATTATATAGTTCGAACATCTGGGCAATGCTTTCCCTCGAAGCAGGAATATTATCGTACTCCGGCTCTTCAGGGGTATAGATAGCTTTGCTCATTTCCCTGACTGCCTGTGAGATGGAGAAAACCTGACCTACACCGCCTGTATTTCCTATTTCGTCGGTGATCCTGTCGATGCCTTTCATTACATCAGGATCCTTGATATCGCCTGAAATCATCACAGATATTGTTTGCGACCCGCCGAATTTGGTATTAATGACATCCGAAGCAATCCTTACAGGGCTGTTCTTTGGAAAGAAATTTTCCTGGTTTGTTTCAATCCTGATAAACGCAATACCTGCAGAAATGAATAAAGTAATGAGCGCTGACACAAGAATTACCTTGCCTGAATGATTGATTATCAGGCCCGATAACTTGTTTAAAATCTTTTGAAATCCTTCTGTTCTGACCTTTGCCGGATTGACCCCGTTTCCTGATTTTGTTCTTAGATATATCAGAGCAGGTATGTATGTCAGGCTCATAAATAAGGCTGCAGAGACCCCTGTGGCCGCAAGGATGCCTCCCTGTTTTGCTGGTATGATGGAGTGGGTGAGCAATCCCAGTATCCCGGCGATAGTCGTTAGTCCGCTGAAGAGGATAGGCATATTCAATGACCCCAGGATCTCCTTCAACAGCCCTTCTCCTGAGGAATAATTTCCCTGAAGCTTAATTTCCTGGTACCTCGACACAAGGTAGATCCCGTAGTTATTGGCAACCGCGATAAGGATTATCGGGGCAAGCAGACTCAGGATCGAGAGCTTCCAGCCCAGAAGCGGGATCAGCCCCATGCTTATGCATGTCGATAAGACCACCACAGAGAAAGGGATGATAACGCTTCGCCACTGACCCAGGGTTATTTTGAGTACCAGCAGCATGACCAGAAGGGCAAGAGGAACCAGCAATAATCCATCGTGTCGAACATCTTTCATTATATGTTGCCTGATATAGGGAAGGCCCCCTTTCATGACCTTCACATTTCCTGTACTTGATGCAAGGATAGAATCAATCCTGTGAAGGGTAACCGTCTCTCTCTCTGAATCACCTATGGTTGCTGTAATTGAAGCCGTTGTCATATCGGACGATATGACTATATCCCGTGCGAACTTGTTGCTGAGAATATCTGCCTTAAGTTTCTGAATCCCTGCACTGTCAGAGGGGATACGTCGGATCAGCGGATCAGCGGTCATCATATCTTCGCTGCTCTTTATCGTCCTCACCGTGAAAGGCGAGATGCGGCTCGTTACGCCGGTCAGCTTCGATATTTCCCTGTCTATTTCTTTAATCTGCTGCAGATTTTCCGTCGTAAGAATTACTGAATCAGAAAAAAGCAGCATGACCATATCCTGGACACCAAATTCGCTTTCAATCTTGCTTGTCTCGGAACGCGATTTCATGTCAGGAGGAACAACATTCCTGATCTCAGGATCGGTCTCTGAAGAGGGGATCAGCAATCCCATCGATACACCCGCCACGATCGACAGGCTTATTATTATCCAGCGGAATCTTATAATAAATTTTACCATATACTCAGAAGCTTAATTTTATGCCAGCCTGAAAACAATTCATGAATTCATCAACAATATCATATACTGATCCTTTCTTTCCTGACAGAAAATTTCCGCCGGCATAAATGGTGATCCCGTCGGATGGCTTCCATGTTATTTCAGGCATGAGAAGAAGATCATGAGAAGTAAAATTGTAAAGCACAGTTACAGACGGAGTCAGCCTCTCATGAAATAAATCTGATTCTATCCTCAGAGACCCTGAATGATAACTCCTTTCAACCTGGTAATTATAGAGCCTGTTGAAGGAGCCTACCTGCTGCCTTACATAGTCTTCTATATCGAATCCTGGCGTTGCCAGAAGCATGGCGAGCAAAGCAGGATCGAGCTCTGAACCAATAAAAGATCCGGCAGTGGTTTCTGTAAAGCCGGGGATATACTTCCCTGAATATTCTGCCGTGAATCTCCAGTTTCCTTTCATATAATCGGTGCCGAGCACCCATTTAACCTCTTCACAGGGGACATATTCATGAGTCCTGAAGGAGAGCTTTGGAATTGTCCAGGCAGCTTCACCGCGTATTCCAAAGCTTCCGGCACTCGCTTCAAAATCGAATCCTGCATTTCTTATCCTGTATGGTTTCATCTCAAGGTCTGCTTCCGGAACTGGAAAGAGGCCTGTGGTATCAATCACAAATTTGTTCAGCATAACACCAGGAAGGGGATCGTACCCGTCGAACCAGGAAAAGCCGAAATCGATGCCACTAAAATGAAAATCAGCCTTTGCAGCATAGGTAAACATATCTTTACCGGTGATTAGCTGCCCCGGCTGCCGGATATTTACATATGAAGGCAGGTCGAGAGGTTCGATAAGTAGGGTCGATGACCTGTAATAAGGTATGGCTACTGCTTCAATGCTGAAAACAGGAGAGGGGAACCACTTTAAATCCAGCAGCAGGTTTCCCATATCCATATCTTCATGATCCATCGACCTTGAGATAAGGTTCTGCGGACTCAGCTTCTGGGTAGGGTTTGTAAAATCCGCACGGCCCCATTTTATTATTTTCTGGCCGGCGCTTAATTCCCATCGTGCGCCGCCGGCAGATACAAAAGCTTCCCTGATATCGATCCTCGTTACCGGCTCTCCGAATTCAACACCATACCTGAACCTGATGTCGCCATAACCTCTGAACATTTCACCCCCGGCGTCGATCTTAAGTGCCAGATCGGTATATGCGCTCGGAACGTCCACCTTGTTATCATTCTTATCTGTATTTATAAAAAAGCCGCCCCTGACAAATCCGTATATGATCTGTTCATCTGTCTGATTTTCTGATCCGGCTGAGAGGTCATTCTGACTATTGGCCATTACCGGTAGCATAAACAGAAGGGCGGCTATGATCAATGCTTTATTATTCATCGCATAATGTTTATGCAAATGAATATTATAATAAGATGCGTGTCGTCTGAACCGATTTTCCCGAACCTGATCCGGATATTAAACAGGTGCGCCCCGCTTAGGATGTACTGTTAAAATGCTGATATGATGTTATCTGAACTTATTGCCTTATTCCGGTGGCTTTTTCCCGGTATTCGCTCGGTGTCATCCCCGTCTGACTCTTAAAAATGGAATTGAAAGTGGTTTTTGAGTTGAATCCTGAATCAAAAGCAATAGCCAGAATGGTGAAGTTATTATTTTTTGGATCTTTATAGCGGTCGATTACTTCTTTCACCCGGTATTCATTGATAAAAGTAAAGAAGTTCTTTTTATGACGCTCATTCAGCACCTGTGTAATATGATGCCGGGGGATATCAGTAGCATCGGCAAGGTCCTGGACACTAAGATTCCTGTCGAGATATGGTCTTTTCTCCTCAACATATTTAATGATCCTGGCAAGATACTCATCAGCCTGTGCATCCTTCAGGCCGCTCCTTGTATACTTTTCAGTTTCCTTTTTATCCTCTCCATTCAGAATCCTTACCTCATTTCCATATATGACAGGCTGATTGATTATGTAAAAGCTTAACACAAAAGTAAAAGCCATAATGAATCCAAATACCACAAAATAAGGATCAAAGGGTATGAAATCGCCGATCATATTGAGGCCGCCCAGGATGAATAAAACAAGAAATGTAACATAAAAGCTGCTCGAAAATACCTTCAGCCAGTTCAATGTAATCATTCCCGATGTATATGACAGGATGGTCTTAAGGTAAGCCTGGTGCCGGATGATCAGAATAAAAGCCATCAGGCTGTAACCCGTTACCGACAGCAGCATCATCACAGCATATATGATCCTGAGAGAAATAAACCTGTCGGGTGCAAAAAAGCTCCGCAGGTCCT
>JAKLFN010000186.1 GCA_022711195.1 Bacteroidota bacterium | reverse complement strand
TTTCCTGTCGGATGAGATTTCGATCGTGGTTTACCGTATCCTGCAGGAAGCACTGACAAATGCTGCAAGGCATTCAGGAGCCACACATGTCGATGTCATTCTTACAGCAGAAAACAATATCCTTGAAATGAGTGTCCATGACAATGGAAAAGGTTTTAATGAGAAGATTGCGTTGTCACCTTCATCAATAGGCCTTCTTGGTCTTAGGGAAAGAGCCCGGGCATTTCATGGTGATACAGAGATAAGCAGTAAACCCGGGGAGGGGACAGTGATCAGGATGTTTATACCGCTTGGAAACAGTTCCGGCAGTGACGACATTGCTTTCGGGAATAATACTAAAAAAAGGAAATAATGATCCGTATTCTTATTACTGATGATCATCCGCTTCTGCGACAGGGACTTCGGCAGATACTTGAAGGAGATCCGGAAAGTAGGTTCGGCGATATTGAAGAAGCATCAAACGGCCAGGAATTAATGAAGTTGCTTTCGGAGAGATGTTTCACTATTGTAATACTTGATATTTCGCTTCCGGGAAGGAGCGGACTCGACCTTATCGGGGATATCAGGAAAATGTGCCCTGAGACTAAAGTATTGATGCTCAGTATGTTCTCTGAAGAACAATATGCCATTAAAGCATTAAGGCTGGGCGCTTCCGGTTACCTTACAAAAAACAGCGCTCCCGATGAATTGATTAGGGCTCTCCTGAAAATTTGTTCCGGCCAGCGTTATATAACATCATCGCTGGCAGAAAGGATCACCTTCGACCTTCTGGATGAAAAAAAGAAATCAGAGATTGAGCTCCTGTCGCCCCGGGAACTCGAAGTAATAGCATTGCTGGCCTCGGGAAAAACAATAACAACGATAGCTCAGGAACTATCACTGAGCCCTAAGACAATCAGCACCTACCGCGAAAGGATACTGTCAAAACTGAACCTGAAAACAACCTCCGATATAATCAGGTACGCTATCCGCGAAGGCCTCGTCTGATAAAACTCTTAACAGCAACATGCGGTTTGACTGCCAGATTGTTTCTTTTGTAGGGAATACCCTACAATAACTTCAGGTTTTCACTTATTAGTACACACTGCCGGAGGCATTACTTTTATACCTTGATTATCAAAAGGTAAAACAGGAAAAATGGAACTAAAAATCCTCTTCGTTGAAGATGTCCGCTCCGATGCGGAATTAATGTGTTATGAAATAGTAAAGAGTGGTATAAACCTCAACAAACATATTGTTGACAATCAGGTTGATTATGTCGCTTCGCTGTCGAATTACAAGCCTGACCTTGTAATTTCAGATTTCAACATGCCTTCATTTGATGGTATGACGGCCCTTTTTATCAGGAATGAGATCGCCTCCGAACTTCCGTTCATAATGGTGACCGGATCGGTTTATGAGGACATAGCCCTCCAATGCCTTAAGGCGGGAGCCGATGATTACCTGCTTAAGCAGAACCTTTCAAGACTTGGCCAGGCGGTCATTAAAGCCCTGGAGAAGAAAGATCTCGCACGTCGGAAAAAATATGCCGAAGAGGCGCTGATGGAAAAGGAGTCATACCTGAGGCAGATGAACGCTGTATCGACTAGTTATATGATACACAGGAGCATCTTTGAGCTTATGCCCGACGGAATCCTGGTCTGCGATCTTCAGGGTAAGGTGAAATATGTGTCAAGAAAAATTCATGATATGTTCAGGATCCCACCCGATCTGGATTTGACGGGAACCACAATTCTTGAACGGGTCAGCCCTGACTATCGCGATCTGGTGATAAAACGGATCTCAGAGATCCTCACTGAGGTTTCAAATCCTGAACTGAGGGAATTCAAGCTTCTCCGCTATGACGGTTCTGTGTTCTGGGCCGATATTTCATCTTCCATCATACGCGGAGAAAATGAAAATGAGCTGCTGGTCACTTGCCGTGACATCACTGCAAGGAAAAATATTGCTGTGGAGCTCCTGGCTGCGAAGGAGAAGGCAGAGGAGAGCGATAAGCTGAAAACAGCTTTCCTGAACAACATCTCGCATGAGATCCGTACACCTTTAAATGCGATTCTTGGATTCTCGGAGCTGATGTCAGACCCCGGAAACACCAGGGAGACAATGCTGGAGTACACAGGTGTGATAATGCAGAGCAGCAACAGGCTCCTTTCGATTGTCAACGATATTATTGATATATCAAATATAGAGGCTGGTATTGTTAAGATCTCAAAATGCAAAACAGAGATCAATTCTGTACTCAGGGACCTTCACGGCGAATTCAGTCTGCGGGCAAAGGAGAAAAACCTTGAGTTTCTCATTAGCTCCACAGTCGATGACGGTAAAACAGCATTATTTGATGTGTCGCGGGTGAAACAGATACTGTCGAACCTGCTGAGCAATGCATTTAAATTCACTGACAAAGGCAGTGTGGTTCTCTCGTGTTCGCTGAACAGCAAACTCCTTTCCTTCCAGGTCTCCGATACCGGAATAGGTATCGATAAATCGTTCCATGAAAAGATCTTCGGCAGGTTTTACCAGGTCAATAACAGTGCCAGCAGGCCATACGAAGGTACAGGACTTGGTCTTTCCATTGCGAAAGCCCTTGCATTGCAAATGAACGGTGAGCTGACTGTTACTTCGGAAGCATCGAGAGGATCAGTATTTGAACTTTCTTTAAAAATGGATCGGGTCCCGGATAATGAGACAGGTCACAGCAGTAAAGAAAGTAACAGGGAAACGGAGAAGAAAACCCGGAAACGCTTATTAATTGCCGACGATGAGAGTACTAATATTCTTTTACTTAAACTTTATCTCGAACCTCTTGATCTTGATTTTGTCGATGCAGGTACCGGTGCAGAGGCAATTGAAATTTGCAAAAGAGAAGAAAATATAGACCTGGTGCTGATGGATTTAAAAATGCCGGGTGTCGACGGTTTTTATGCAACCAGGGAAATAAAAAAGATCAGACCATCGCTCCCTGTCATTGCTGTCACGGCTTTTGCCTTTCCGGCTGACAGGGAAAAAGCACTTGAGTGCGGATGTTCCGACTACATTTCAAAACCTGTAAGGAAAGATGTCCTGCTGACCAGTGTAAGACAATTTGTTGAGAAAGAGGGCAGGAATATCACCCTCTGAGTAATTTTACTTCCTGAACAAAATCTTCTTTGACTGCCGGGTTGTTCCCGATGTCATCGTAACAACATAGATCCCATCAGCCAGATTTGGATAGAACTCATTATAGCCGGTTTCGCTGACAACAGCATTGAACATCACCTGTCCGTTGAGATTAACGATGCTGAGAATACCTTCCCTTCCCTCGTTAAGCCTCGTTTCTGTCTTGAGAATTCCGGCATACGTATAAGCTTTGAACCACTCTTCATCCACATGAGTCTTGTCTTCAGTACCGGTTGCGATTGTATATAAATTAAGGAAGAACCTGTTCTGGTAATCGCCTGTGGCAAGGTTCACCCTGAAGTCATTATCGGTTCTGAGTATCGTTGACTCACCGGTAACTGCGTCGGTTATACTTATAAGCTTATCGGCATAAAATCCAGTTATGTCCCTGATCCTGAACACAAGTTCTCCGCTTCGCGAGGTTTTAAGTCCCAGGCGTACCGTACAAAGTGTATCGAATGTAAACGGTAATGCATTTATGGAAAGTTTGTTCCCGTCGTTGGCAAAGACATAAAAGTTTGTTACAGCCGGGTCAGTGTTAAAAAGTTTTAGCGCATCGAGTTGGCCGTCGAAAGCAGTAGTAGCCTTCTCGTCGTAGTAAATAACAAACGGATCGAACGAGTTAATGTTATCGGAGTAACCTGCCGTGAGCCTGACCAGAGGTTTTATAGCTTTTGTTTCAGATGATGCTGAGGATTTTGATCCGGTAGTGGTCCTTGCTTTGTTATTGACCTCCAGGCTGGCAGCTACAGGGTATGATCCATTGGAGACATGTACAAAGAATCCCTGCATTGCAGGAATGATATTGGATGCTTTTCCATCGCTCGAAACCAGATTCTGGTATGAGCTGTATGTTCCGGAATACTGGCTGGTGGTCCCGGGGATAAAGTAAAAAAGAGCATCATCGATATTTGTTTTTGTCCATCCTTCTTCAGAATCCCAGTCGATGGGAGAGGGATATGGATTCCCGGCGAGGTTAAAGCCTTTTGTATATGGCTGGTTATTATTGTAGAGGGCAAGTGAGATTTTCCCATTGCTGGGAACGCCCTCCAGATCTGCCGTCAGTGGCTGACTTGCGGAGCCAAGGTTTACAGAGTAGCCGCGCATGACTTCCAGCTGACTGTCCGGATTTGAATGATTCACCCAACCTGAGGCGGTCCGGTTCTCTTCGTAACGGTAAACAGGAGGAAATGAAGCACCGAGGTTCACCTCGTCGCCGAGCTGTGCAACTGTCGATGCCTGGAATGGAGAACTTATATACTCATAGCCAAACGCTGAACTGTAATACCTCTGCATGGTCATGGAGCCTGTAATTTCTCCTGTTCC
>JAKLFN010000185.1 GCA_022711195.1 Bacteroidota bacterium | reverse complement strand
AAATGCCGGAAGAAAATCAGACGATCTTGTCAGCATGATCGATATGGCACCAACATTGCTTGAAGTGGCAGGTATTAAGAATCCGGTTAAAATGTCGGGGAAAAGCCTTTCAGGAATCCTATATAGCTCCTTGAATGGTATCTGCGACCCATCACGAAAATATGTTCTTACCGGACGTGAACGGCATTCACATGCAAGGGCTGATAATGTCGGATATCCGGCCAGGGCGATACGTACAAAAGATTTTCTCTATATCCTCAACCTTAAACCCGGACTATGGCCTGCCGGTGACCCGGTAGCTGAAAATTCGCCGGAATGGCCCGGCTATCACGACATCGACAACGGTCCATCTAAATCTTTTATTCTCAATAACAGATCATTATGGCCTCTTCATTTTGCTCTCGGTTTTGAGAAACGTCCCGGTGAACAGCTTTATGATATAAATAACGACAAAGCATGTATCAGAAATCTCGCTGATGATCCGGAATATCAATCCGTGAAAGCAGATTTGAAAAAACAATTACTCCGCGATCTGAAAAAGACCCGCGATCCCAGGGTGCTTGGTACCGGTGATATCTTCGACAGCTACCCGAGGTTCGGAGCTATGAGGAACCTGCCGGGATTCAGGGAGGAAGGAAAATATAATCCTGCCTTTAAACAGGCGAAGAAATAATTGGCAGTATCACGATGAAACATTTAATGATAAATAAAGTACTTATCCTTGCAATTCTGACTGTTCTGGCCGTTTGTATCCTTTCATCTTGCAGAAGCAGGGAGGATGTCATCAGTGGATTGTACTATGCCGATAACGAACCCATTTCCATTAAAATCAAAGATGGTATTATTTCAGATATCCGGAGGCCCGGGACCCTTATCGGAGAGGAGAGTGACAGGATAATAGCCCCGGGTTTTATCGATAACCAGGTAAACGGTTTCGCTGGTGTCTCCTTTACTTTCGGGGGAGGTGAACTTACATCGGAAGGAGTGAAAAAAGCGGCCGGAGAACTCTGGAAAACAGGAGTCACAACTTTCGTGCCGACACTTACCACCAACAGCAAGGAGCTTCTGATAAAAAACTTCTCAGTACTTGCCGGCGTAATTGACAGCCCGGAACTCCTCGGTTCTATTCCGGGCTTTCATCTTGAAGGCCCTTATATATCACCTGTCGATGGATTCAGGGGTGCACATCCTTTGTCATTCGTCCGAAAACCTGACTGGAATGAGTTCATGGAGCTCAACAGAGCTTCAAATAACAGGATCATCCAGGTTACCCTGGCTCCTGAAACGGAAGGAGCATTGGATTTTATTTCCAGGTGCAAAGCTGAAGGTATCATTGTCGGAATCGGTCATCATAATGCAGATGCGGAGACAATTGCTGAAGCAGCCGGACGCGGAGCAGCTGTAGCAACACATCTGGGCAATGGTTGTGCAAACATGATAAACAGGCATAATAATCCTCTCTGGCCTCAGCTCTCCGACGACCGCATCGCGATAAGCATCATCTGCGATGGATTTCATCTGACCCCTGAAGAAATACGAACCTTTTATAAGGTCAAAGGCCCTGAAAAAACAATCATTACCTCCGATGTAACAAGCTATGCAGCCCTGCCCCCCGGGAAATTTGTCAATATCGAAGGCGATACCCTTGAGCTGACTCCCGAAGGTATGGTTAAGTACCCGGCGCAGAATGTTCTGGCAGGCTCAGCTTCTCCACTGAAGAAGGGAATATTTAATATCATACGGTTCACCGGATGCTCACTGGCCGATGCAGTGAGGATGGTTACTGCAAATCCCGCTGAACTTTATGGATTTAACGACCGTGGCTTCCTCGAAAAAGGTAAACGGGCCGACCTGGTACTATTCAGGCTTACTGACAATGAGATCGAAATTGTTCAGACCATAGTCAGAGGAAAAACTGTATATCAAAAAGAATAAACTGAAGATCAATAATATACCTAACCATTAATACATTAACAAATACATCAGAAAATGAAAAACAATTCAGTATCACGACGCCGTTTCCTCGGAACGACTGCCGCTGCAGCAGCTGCGTTTGCAATAATCCCTGTTGATGCTCTTGGCATTCCGAAGAAGAACAAAAAACCAAACTCCAAAGTAGGTGGCGTTCAACTCGGTTGCACTACTTACAGTTACAGGAGCATGCCACACAAGGTCGATGAGGTAATTCAGTATCTTCTGCTTGCTGGAATCAACCAGATAGAACTTCGCAGTGTGGCTGAGGAAGATCTCGGAATTCCCCAGATGCCAATGAGACCCAGGGGCCAGATGACAGAACAGGAGAGGGCCGAAATGTCAAAAGCACAGAGTGAGCTTAAGGATAAGCAGAAACAGTGGAGATTATCCCTGCCTATGTCAAAATATGAGGAGATGAGGAAGAAATTCAACTCGGCCGGTATCAAGGTAAACATAGCAAAATTTGCACCCTCCGCATGGTCCGATGAGGAAATTGATTATGCTTACCGTGCTGCAAAAACACTTGGGGCAATAGGCATCAGTGACGAGTACAGCGAGATGGCTATAAACAGGCTCGGTAAGTTTGCCGAGAAACATCAGAGCCTGGCAATGTATCATACTCATGGACAGCCAGCTGAACCGGGTTTCTCTTTCGATCCTATCTTTGCTGCTTCACCCGCTAATTACCTGAACCTCGATGCCGGCCATTACTTCGGGGCAACCGGTCTTCATCCGAATGAAATTATAATTAAATACCACGACAGGATCCGCAGTATCCATATCAAGGATAAGACGAGTCCTAAAGGCACTCCGGCAGGGGCTAATATGCCGTTCGGTAAAGGCGAGACCCCAATCGAAGATATTCTTCTTCTTCTTAAAAAGGAAAAATGGCCGATAAATGTCGACGTTGAACTCGAGTACCAGATCCCGGAAGGCTCCGATGCAGCTAAAGAGGTGGCTAAATGTATTGATTATATGAGGAATATCCTCGACTAGTATTTTTAAAAAATTAGAATGATTCCCTGATAAGATCTCTTCTTAAAAGGGGATCATTCTTAAATAATAATGAAGTTGCCACAGAAATTATGTTCCCTCTCCTTAAGAAAAAAGCATTTTATCTTCTGTTTATTTTAACCCTGCCAACAGTTGCCCAGACTACCTTCGATGTTTTAAACAGTAAGTGGCTCCTCTATTCTGATGCGCAGAATTCACTGTACCACGACATCTGCAGACAAGCTTTTACGCTCCTCGACGAAAGGAATGAAAAAATTGCCGGGATAAGCTCACTTGCCGGCTGGCAACAACGTCAGAAAGAGATCCGCAAAACTCTCGATTACCTCATCGGCCCCTTCCCGGAAAAAACACCATTGAATGCCACTATCGTTAAGACCATCCGTAAAAAGGATTTCCGCATAGAACATATTATTTTCGAATCACAACCCCGTTTCTATGTAACATCATCACTCTACATCCCTGAAAATGTCAGGCGGAACGCAAAACTGCCTGCTATCATATATTGCAGCGGACACTCTGCGGATGGATACAGAAGCGCAGTCTACCAGCATGTTATCCTGAACCTTGTAGCAAGGGGATTTATTGTCTTTGCCTTCGATCCTGTGGGACAGGGCGAGAGACTTGAATACTTTGACCCGGTAACAGGCAAATCAACTGTCGGAGGACCGACGAGCGAACACTCATACCCCGGCGCACAGGCATTCATGGCGGGAAGCTCACAGGCACGGTATATGATCTGGGATGGCATACGGGCTGTCGATTACCTGGTATCCAGGAAAGAGGTCGATTCAAAAAGAATAGGTATTACAGGCAGGTCGGGCGGAGGAACTCAATCAGCATATATTGCGGCTTTTGACGACCGCATCTATGCAGCGGCACCGGAAAACTACATTACCAACTATACGCGGCTCCTACAATCTATCGGCCCCCAGGATGCAGAACAAAATATTCCGGGCCTCATTAAAGCAGGACTTGATCATCCTGATTTTCTTATAGTCCGTGCTCCAAAACCTGCATTGATGATTACCACCACCGGCGATATGTTCAGCATACAGGGTGCCCGCGAAACAGAAACAGAGGTGGCTCGTGCCTACCATGCTTTTGGTTCAGATAAAAACTTTTCAAGAGCTGAAGACGATGCCGGACATGCTTCCACATTGAAAAACCGTGAAGCATTATACGCCTTCTTCAGTGAACATTTGAATAATCCTGGCGACACTAAAGATATTGATACAGAACAGCTTACCAGGGAGGAATTGCAGGTGACAACTACCGGTCAGGTATCAACCTCGCTCGGAGGAGAAACAGTATTCAGCCTGAACCTTAAAGAGGCAATCAGGCACTCTGAATTACTTAATGAAATGAGAAAAGAGAGGGAGGCATTTTATGAGAATGTACCGGAACATGCAAAGACTCTCTCAGGTTACATCGATCCTGTCACGATTGATGATCCTGTTTTTACAGGCCGGATAGTTAATGAGGGTTATTCTGTTGAAAAATATTTT
>JAKLFN010000184.1 GCA_022711195.1 Bacteroidota bacterium | reverse complement strand
ACCGTGCCCACTTCAATAAATGAGAATCCGGCTCCTCCCGAGAAGTTACCGGCAAGCACAACGACAATTTCATTTCCCCTGAGGTCGTGAGTCCTGGTGAGGTTCTTAAGCGCTATATGAATGAACTCATCAACAGAGTTTCTCCTTTCCTGGAAGCTTGCATAGACTCCGTAAGAGAGCGCAAGCTCCCTCATTGTTCTTGTTGAATAGCATTGGGCCAGGATCAGGTTATAACCCCTGAATGAAGCCATATCCTTAATAGTACGGCCGCCGGTAGTATCAGCAATGATAGCTTTTGCCGAGATCCTTAAAGATGTTTTCACAGCCACCTTGGCAAGGTACGAGGATATCTCACCGGTAACGTTAAGGTATGGAGTCTCAAGGAACTTTTCCTTATTGCTCTCCACCTCCAGGGCCACCTTGGTCATCGTTTTAACGGCTTCAACAGGGTATTTGCCATTGGCAGTCTCTCCGCTAAGCATTATTGCGTCGGTCTGGGAGTAGATAGCGCTGGCAATATCGCTTACCTCGGCCCTTGTCGGGCGAGGATTATTGATCATAGAATGAAGCATCTGTGTTGCAACGATAACCGGCTTGCGGCAGTAGATACATCGCGAGATGATCATCTTTTGTATTGGAGGGATCTTTTCATAAGGGATCTCTATTGCCAGGTCGCCACGTGCAACCATAATGCCATAGACCACTTCAAGAATATCGGTAAGGTTCTCGACTCCCTCCTGGTTCTCAATTTTGGCGATGATCTTTATTTCACTCTTGTATTTATCGAGCTCTGCCTGGACATCGAGAACATCCTGCCTCGACCTGACAAACGAATGTGCAATAAAATCGATATTGTTCTTAGCCGCCATTTTCAGGAATTCCTTATCCTTTTCGGTAACCGAGGGCAGCGCTATTCTGACACCCGGAATATTTACACTCTTCCTTGAACCTATCACACCGTCATTTTCGGCCTTGCAGTAAAGCGAATTCTTTTCCTTCTTTATTACCTTAAGCTCCACCTCACCATCGTCGATAAGTATCAGCGAACCCAGCGGCACATCCTCAGAAAAGGTTTTAAGGCTTACATTTATTCCTTCAGCTGTTGATTTCTTAGCCGGATCGCCGGTAAGCTTATATGTCTTTCCCTTCTTTATCTGGATTGGTTCATCCGATATTGTAGTTCGTATTTCAGGACCTTTTGTATCGATAAGAATTGCGATCTTGTCAGAAACCTCCCTGACATTCTTTATTATTTTAAGCGCTCCGTTAATGTCAAGATGTGCAGAATTGATCCTGACAACATCCATTCCTGCTTCATAAAGCTGCCGGATGAAACCGGCATCACAATTCTTATCTGAGATCGTGGCGACAATCTTGGTTCTTTTCCTGTTCATTATTATTATGTTAATCTATTTCTGATTAAGAAGCGCTTCTACGGCAAGCCTGTAGCTGTCGAGACCAAATCCTGCTATGGTTCCTTTACAGTACCGGGCAATAAGGCTTGTATGGCGGAACTCTTCCCTCGCTGCTATATTGGTTATATGCACCTCAATAACAGGTGTTTTAACCGAAGAAATGGCATCTGCAATAGCTACCGAAGTGTGTGTATATCCTCCTGCATTCAGGATGATCCCGTCCGATGAAAATCCTTTTGAATGAATCTCATTGATAAGCTCTCCTTCCACATTCGACTGGAAATACTCAAATGTGACGGCGGAAAATGCCTTTTTCAGCAATTCAAAGTAATCGTCAAAAGTACGGTTACCATATTTGTCCGGTTCTCTTTTTCCAAGCAGGTTGAGGTTGGGCCCGTTAATGATGCTGATTTTCATTTCAGGAATTATTACAGCTGGTAAAAATAGGCAAAATTTTTATGGTTACTAAACTTAATTTGATCACAACCTTTGTGTTACTTTGTAGTTTTGAATCCCACTTCCGTTCCTGCGTATGACTGCCCCCCCTTACCGTTCCCCCCAAGGGGGAAAGGCTCAACTAAAAACAGATCAGACTCATTCCCCCCTGGGGGAAGGTTGGGATAGGGGTCAGTTGAATGAAAAAGGGAAGTTATGATAGGGGACATTGGTATACAGATGAGTTGTTGAATTATGAACCTTACCTGGAAGCAATCGATAAAGGATTTTGCGACATACCTGCGGCTTGAGAAGTCGCTGTCAGAGAACAGCATCGATGCATATACCGATGATGTCCTGAAGCTTGAGAAGTATTTCACCGGGGAGGGAGGCGGAAAGCAGCCACTCGAAGTCAGCTATCACGACCTTAGAGATTTCATCATCTGGTACGGCGGCGAAAATCCGAATGCAAGAACACAGTCGAGGATAATCTCAGGCATCAGGGCTTTCTATAAGTTCCTCGTTATTGAAGGAGAAATAGACGAAAATCCCGCCACATTGATCGAATCGCCCAGGCTGGGTTTGAAACTGCCCGAAGTTCTCTCTGTTGCCGAGATCGATGCAATAGTTGCAGCTATTGACCTCAGCAGGCCGGAAGGACATCGCAATAAAGCTATTATTGAAACTCTGTACGGGTGCGGACTCAGGGTCTCAGAGCTGGTGAATCTGAGGATTACAGATGTCCATGCTGCCGAAGGTTTTATTACCGTGACCGGTAAAGGTAATAAACAGAGGCTTGTGCCTGTTGGCAGCAAAGCTCTAAAGGAAATTGAAAATTATAAGGTACATCGTAACAGGCTGCCTGTAATATATGATGAAAATATCATTTTCCTGAACAGAAGGGGAAGGAGGCTTACCCGGTCGATGATCTTTACAATAATAAAAGAGCTTGCAGCCAGGGCGGGCATAAGGAAGACTATCAGCCCTCATACTTTCAGGCATTCATTTGCAACACATCTTGTTGAAGGGGGCGCTGACCTGAGGGCTGTCCAGGAGATGCTCGGTCATGAATCAATACTTACTACCGAGATATATACACATATCGACAGAAGCTTTCTCCGCGACACGCTTATAATGTTCCATCCGAGGGCCTGAAAGGCTTTGCGTTTTACCGTTTCAAAATTCAATTTTTAATGTTAACTTTGCGACCTGTTTTTGCAAAAAAATAATATTAATTATTTCTAAACCATAACGTTATGTCAAAGATCAAAAGAGTTTACTCCTTCGGTAACAAAACAGCAGAAGGTAAAGCCGACATGAAAAACCTCCTCGGAGGCAAAGGCGCAAACCTTGCTGAGATGTGCCTTCTCGGGCTGCCTGTTCCTGCAGGTTTTACCATCACCACAGAAGCATGTACAGAGTATTATGAGAACAACTGCACCCTTAATCCCGACCTTATGCCGGAAGTATGGGCTGCCATGAAGAAAACTGAGGAAGCGATGAAAATGAAATACGGCGATCCGGAGAATGCCCTTCTCGTTTCATGCCGCTCCGGCGCACGTAAATCGATGCCCGGTATGATGGATACCGTACTTAATATCGGTCTCTGCTCAGCAACAATCCCCGGCTTCCTCAAAAAGACAAATAATCCCAGGTTTGTATGGGATTCATACCGCCGTCTTATAATGATGTATGCCGATGTCGTAATGGAAAAAGCCGAAGGTATAGACCTTGGCGAAGGAAAAGGCATCCGCAAGCAGCTCGACGAAATGCTCGACGCATTCAAGCATTCTAAAGGATACAAATCTGATACCGAGATATCTGCTGATGAACTTAAGCAGCTTGCTGAAGAATTCAAGAAGAAAGTTAAGGAAGTACTTGGCAAACCATTCCCTGATGATGCAAAAGAACAGCTCGAAGGAAGTATCAAGGCTGTATTCAAGAGCTGGAACGGCAAAAAGGCTGTCTCTTACCGCCGTATTGAAGGTATTCCTGACGACTGGGGAACAGCTGTAAACGTTCAGGCAATGGTATTCGGAAATATGGGAGACACATCTGCAACAGGTGTGGCTTTCACACGTAACCCGGCAACAGGTGAGAATCTTTTCTATGGCGAATGGCTGGTTAATGCACAGGGTGAAGATGTTGTGGCAGGTATACGTACCCCAAGCCCTCTCAACAATGAGACGAAGAACGAACAGAACAAGCACCTTCACAGCATGGAAGAAGCTATGCCCGGAACATACAAGGAGCTCTGCAAGATCAGGGAGATCCTTGAGAAATCATTCAGGGATATGCTCGATATAGAATTCACAATACAGGAAGGCGTTCTCTATATGCTCCAGTGCCGCGCAGGCAAAAGAACAGGAACTGCTGCCCTGAACATGGCAATGGATATGCTCCAGGAAGGTCTCATTGATGAGAGGACAGCTGTAATGAGGGTTGATCCCGCACAGCTTGATGAGCTTCTTCACCCGATTTGTGACCCTGCAGCAGAGAAGAAGGTAACCCCGCTTGTAAAGGGTCTGCCCGCAGGTCCCGGCGCAGCAGTAGGCAAGATCGTCTTCACCGCCGAGGATGCAGTGGCATGGAACCGCAAGGGGGAAAAGGTGATCCTCGTCCGTGAGGAGACCAACCCCGAGGATGTTGAAGG
>JAKLFN010000183.1 GCA_022711195.1 Bacteroidota bacterium | reverse complement strand
CGGCAGAAATGGGAAAGCCACCCCGGGGGAGACCGATATCACCGACAGAAAAGAATATAATGAATGGGTCGACGACAGCTATCTTCTTATCGCAAAAGCCCGCTTCTACAGGCAGGAATTTAATGAAGCTGCAGCTGTTCTGAATTATTCAATAACACAGGCAAACGATCCTGAAATAAGGAAAGAAGCTTCAATATGGCTCGCAAGGCTTTATAACGAAACAGCCAGGTATAGTGAATCGTACAGGATATTGTCAGAACTTGATGTTAACGGCAATACTCCAAAAGTGCTGATCTCAATGTACAATTCAACACTTGCCGACCTGTATATAAAACAAAAGAAATATGCAGAAGCTGTTGATCCGCTTCAGAAAACAGCTGGTTTTGCATCGGGTAAACGCCAGAAATACAGGATGACTTACCTTCTTGCCCAGATCTACGAACAGACCGGAAATCCCGACAGGGCTATCTCATTGTACCGCGATGTTGTGAAGATGAACCCGCCCTACGATGTCGAATTCAATGCCAGGATAAATATTGCAGGTGTTTTTGATGTCAACTCCGGAAACCCTGCCGACATAATGAAGGAGCTGGAGAGAATGCTCAGGGATACCAAGAACAAGGATTTTCTCGACCAGATCTATTATGCTATGGGAAGCCTTGCAATGAAAGAAGGAAACACCACGGAAGCTCTCGATCTATATAGGAAATCGGTGGCAGCATCGACCATTAACGGAAATCAGAAGGGTAAATCGTACCTTGCTCTTGCTGACCACTTCTATCAGAAACCCGACTTTATGAAAGCCGGTCTCTATTATGACAGCACTGTTTTCTTTCTCGACCAGAAATTTCCCGGATTTTCCGGCATAGAGGCAAAGTCGAGGAATCTCAACACCGTGGTCTCCCAGCTTAAGATTATCAATGAACAGGACAGCCTTCAGAAAGTTGCAGCGATGTCTGAGTCACAGCGCAATGCCCTGATCTCAGGAATAATAAATGAGATCATTACTGCTGAAGCTGAAGGAAAAACATCAGAATATGCTTCACGATACAGCCTTGGCCAGTACTATGAAAATGAACAACGCTTCAGAGATAATATAGAGCAGGAGGGGAAGTGGTATTTTTACAACCAGGCTGCCCTCACTTTCGGAAGAACAGAATTTAAGCGCCGCTGGAACGACAGGGCCCTCGAGGATAACTGGCGCAGGAATAACAAAACACGGGTGACCATTATTCCCGGAAGCGCCGGTACCGAAGAGACACTAACGGAAAAGAAGGACACAGCAGGAGGTAATTCCGATTACAGAAATCCAGGCTTTTATCTGAAAAACCTGCCCCTGAATGACTCCATGCTTGCCATCTCAAACGAAAAGATCACACTGGCATACCTGAATGCAGGAAAGGCATATTTCGAGAAATTGTCCGACCCTGCCAGGGCTACCGAAATACTTGAAAAACTTATTGCCCGCTACCCGAATGATCAGCTTGTGCCGGAAACACTTTACACTTTATTCCAGGTAAACAAGGAAACCAATAATGTCAGGTCAGAGGTTTTCAGGCAGCGTCTTCTTGAAAATTACCCCGAAACAGAATTTGCAAAGATATTATCCGACCCCGACTACTATGCAAAGAAACTGAACGCCATAAAAATGGCTGAAAGGATTTATGAAAGTGCTTACTCGGAATATGCCGCAGAACAGTTCCTGGCTGCTGTTTCGTTATGCGATACAGCATTGAAAAAATACCCCGACGATCAGCTAGCACCTAAATTCATGCTACTGCGCGCTTATTCGACAGCCAGGATAAGCGATGAAAAAGCCTTTAAGGATGAACTCAGCCTCCTGGTTAAAACATGGCCCTCGAGCATCGAGAGTAAAAAAGCCTCCGAAATAATCTCCTACCTGAATCAGAAATTACCCGGCCTCAGGCTTGAAGAAGAAAAAGAGATTGCCATGGAGCTATTCGTTGCCGATACTACCTCCGCCCATTTCTTTATTATCATAATTGCAAACCCGGGATTCAATATGAACCAGGCTGTTTTTGATGTAATAAGCTATAATATAGATAATTACACCAATAACAATTATCGGACACAGGGTGAGCTGATAGATAAAAAATATCTGATGATAACTGTTTCGGGATTTGCAAAATACAGACAGTCGATGGATTATTTCAAATCTTTTAATACGGCAAGGATTGTGAGAAACCCCTCAGCATCGGAGATTTATTCTTTTATTATCAGCAACAAGAACCTCCAGGTGCTCAATACAGACAGGAATCCTGAACGATATATGCTCTTTTTCCGGGAAAATTATCTGAATGAGAAGAATTAAGATACTCTGGACCGATGATGAGATTGAGGTTCTGAAGCCTCATATTTTCTTTCTTGAAGAAAAAGGGTATGATGTAAGCACCTGTTCAAATGGAAATGATACTCTTGACCTGGTCCGTCAGAACTCCTACGACCTGATCTTTCTCGATGAGAATATGCCCGGCCTGAGCGGGATAGAGACCCTGAAGCTTATCAGGGAAATCCGTTCCGACATCCCTGTTGTAATGGTTACCAAAAGCGAGGAGGATGAGATTATGGAGGCAGCCATAGGATCGGAGATAGCTGATTATCTTATTAAACCGGTAAGGCCGAAGCAGATACTCCTGGCAATAAAGAAAATTCTCGACCAGAAAAGGCTCTTCACCGAAAAAACATCGACCGATTACAGGCAGGATTTCAGCAAAATAGGAAACATGATCTCCTCCGCCAAAACATGTAATGACTGGAAAGACCTTTACAGGAAGCTTTCCTTCTGGGAATCGGAGCTCGAGAAATCAGACGACAAGAGTATGTCCGATATTTTAAGGATGCAGGAGAATGAAGCCAGCACAGGCTTTTCAAAGTTTGTCACAAAAAACTACCTTTCATGGTTAGCCCAGAAAAACTCCGACGATCCCATTCTTTCTCCCTTCCTCTTTCAGAAGAAGATCTTCCCTGTTACCGGGGGCGGACGGTCGCTTTTCATTATTCTGATCGACAACCTTCGTTTCGACCACTGGAAAACAATTTCTTCTGAACTGTCAGGGCTTTTCAGGGTCTCTGACGAAGATATTTATTTCAGCATCCTCCCGACTGTAACTCAATACAGCCGCAATTCTCTTTTTGCCGGGCTCATGCCTTCACAGATTGAGGAGCTCATGCCCGACCTCTGGATCAGCGATGATGATGAGGAAGGAAAAAACAATTTCGAGGAAGAACTTTTCAGGAATCAGCTTGCCAGGAAAGGACTTAATTACAAATGGACGTATAACAAGATCAATAACAGCAGCGACGGCAGGAAACTGAACGAGAAATACAGGCAGCTGCTCGATAACGATATTAATATTCTGGTCTATAATTTCGTCGATATTCTATCACATGCCCGCACGGAAATAGACCTCATAAGGGACCTGGCCGATGATGAGCCGGCTTACAGAAGCCTGGTGAGATCATGGTTTGTTCACTCTTCACTATATGAACTGCTGAGGATACTGTCCGAACAGGATGTGAAAATAATTTTCACAACCGACCATGGCTCGATAAGAGTACAGAATCCTGTAAAGATCGTCGGCGATAAGAAGACTTCTGCAAACCTCAGGTACAAAATGGGCAGGAACCTCGACTATAATCCCAGGGAAGTCTTTGAAATCATAAATCCCGAAAAAGCAATGCTCCCGAAAAGCAACATAAGCTCGCGTTATATTTTTGCCACGAATAAGGACTTTCTTGTTTACCAGAATAATTTCAATTATTATGCTTCCTATTACAGGAACACCTTCCAGCACGGTGGCATATCGATGCAGGAGATGATGCTTCCGTTTGCAGTCCTGGAACCTGTGTCGTAGCAGTTATAGCAATAAAAATATGTGATCGCCACGCGAAATAATGAAAGGCAGTATCTTTGCACGATGGAAATTAATATTAGACACAAAAGGGATATCCCCTCAGCTGTAAAAAAGATTCTCAGCCATTATGGCCACCGGCGCATCTTTGCCTTCGACGGACCAATGGGAGCCGGGAAAACAACTATTATTAAGGCCCTGTGCATGGAACTCGGAGCTGTCGACATCACTACAAGCCCCACATTTACAATTGTAAACGAATACCGGACAAAAAACTCCGGATCCATTTTTCATATCGATCTGTACAGAATGAAAAATACAGTGGAAGCATACGACATTGGCATTGAGGAATATCTTTCTTCAGGCCATCCCTGCTTCATCGAATGGCCGGGGCTCATTAAGGAGCTACTTCCTGATGATACCGTAAATGTATCTATCTCTGTCGAAGAGGATGAGGTAAGAAAACTTCTCATTTCATAACTGATCATATTTTGTTCCTGAATTTCATTTTTCTAACTTTGAAGAAATAACCTTTCTTTCAAATGAATGAAAAAGTCAAGAGCGGGAAAGTGAATCTCGGGAACAGCGCTTTCATGCCGAAGGAAGAGCATCTTGAAACAGCTGTCAGGTTCAGGAGGATCTCCATCGGTATTCCATGTGATACC
>JAKLFN010000182.1 GCA_022711195.1 Bacteroidota bacterium | reverse complement strand
ATTGAAGATGCATTTAAGAAAGCATTGACTTATGAAAAGAAGGTTAAGCCTTATCTCGACGAAATAAGATACCATATCGACAAGCTTGAGCTTATTGTGGATAATGAAATTTGGCCTCTTCCTAAGTACAGGGAACTTCTTTTCACCAGGTAGGGTCAGGTTGGTTATACTGTACTTAACAATGGCACGGATGATGAATCCGTGCCTTCTTTTTTCATGTAATAATATTTGGTTGCTACCTTCGTTACTAAATAATACCAATGTATAAATTAATTACATTTGGAGTCTGATACGAACCGGTTGGAATGAAAAGGTTAATCATACTGATATTGTTTATTCTTGTTGCTTCACCGTATGAGGCTGATGCGCAGAAGAGGAAGGCCGAAAGGGCTTATGAAGCCTTTGAAGCAGGAGAGTATTATGAAGCCATCGACCAGTTCAAGGATGCCTATTCAAAAACCCAGAGCTCAGATAAAGCTGCCAGGGCTGAGATTGTTTTTATGATTGCAGAATGCTACCGCGTTATAAACGATCCGAAAAATGCCGAAACATGGTATAAGCTTGCTGTTAAATCGGCAAATCCCAAACCCGAGGCACAATTCCGGCTTGCTGAAGCGATGAAGAAAAACGGGAAATACCAGCAGGCTGCAGATGAATTTAAGAAATATAAACAGATCGCACAGTCTGATGCACGGGCCGACCAGGAGATAAGAGCCTGTGAGCTGGCCCTGGAGTGGCAGAGAAATCCGGAGGCTTACCGCGTGGAAGAGCTTAAGGATCTTAATTCCAGGGAGTCTGATTTCAGCCCTGCTTATGCACGCGATGATTTTGGTGTTATTTATTTCACATCATCACGCGAAGATGCTGCCGGCAATAAAACCCATGGAGCAACAGGCCAGGCCTATACCGATATTTTTGAAACACGTATCGATAAAAAATCCAAATGGAGCACACCTCTTCCTGTTGATGTCCTTAACAGTGAATTTGAGGACGGAACACCTGTTTTCATCTCAGGCTACAGGGAAGTCTATTTTACCCGCTGTGAAGCCGGGAAGCGTGAGAAGAAAGGATGTGTCATAATGTTTTCAAGAAAGAATGGCGACACCTGGAGTGAACCTAAAAGCTTAGGGATACTTCCCGATTCTGTCGTTGCCGCACACCCTGCCCTCTCTTCTGACGGCCTGACACTCTACTTTGTTTCTGATATCGATGGAGGATTCGGTGGAAAGGATATCTGGACATCATCAAGGGGCAGCGCCGGCGATCAGTGGTCGAAACCTAAAAACCTTGGACCTTATGTAAATACCCCAGGGAATGAGCTCTTTCCCTACCTGAGATCCGACGGGACACTCTATTTCTCATCCGACGGCCATATAGGTATGGGAGGCCTCGATATTTTTAAAGCAGTGCCGCAGCCTGATGGTTCATGGATCATAACAAACATGAAACCTCCCATTAACAGCCCTGCCGATGATTTCAGCATTGCATTTGAGGATGAATCTGAACGAGGCGTCTTTGCTTCAACGCGCAAAGGTAGAGGCAATGACGAGTTGTATTCATTCGAATTTCCTCCGCTTAAGTTCAATATTACCGGTCTTGTAAAAGATGAAAAGACAGGCACTCCCATTGGAGCAGCTACCGTCCTGCTCATAGCCAGCGACGGAAATAACCTTCAGGCAGAGACTGGCGCTGGCGGTGATTTCAGATTTGCACTTAAACCGGATGTCGACTATATTTTCCTGGCCCAGAAAGACGGATATCTCAATGGTAAGGAAAAAGAAACCACCAAGGGCCAGGAACGTAGCCGCGACTTTATGGTGACTATCCTGCTCACGGCATACGATAAACCTATCGAGCTCCCGAATATTTTCTACGATTTCGGTAAATGGGACCTGCGCCCAGAATCAATGGTATCGCTCGACAAGCTTGTGGAAACTCTTAATGATAACCCTAAGGTCACCATTGAACTTATGTCGCATACCGATTCCCGCGACACCGAGGAATATAACTTTGACCTTTCACAGAAACGTGCACAGTCGGTTGTCCAGTATCTTATCGAGAAAGGGATTGAGCCGGAAAGGCTTTCAGCAAAGGGATATGGCGAGTCGAGTCCGAAAGTGGTTGATGCAGAGATTGTTGCACAGGCTCCATTCCTGAGGTCAGGGACAGCGCTTACTGAAGCATATATCAATACTCTTGCTAATGAAGAGCAGAAAGAAGTAGCCCATCAGATCAACAGAAGAACGGAATTCAGGGTGTTGAGGACTGATTATATTTCTCCAAAAAAATAGCCTCATCCCCCATCCCCTTCTCCCAGGAGAGAAGGGGAGATAATTAAGTTGACAATTATTAAGCCCCTCCCCCGCCTCTTGCGGGAGGTTTGGGGAGAGGTTATTCCTATGAAAACAGTACTTAGCATTTTATTCTTGTTTGTGATCTCTATCGAGATTCTTTTTGGCTTCTCCGCTGCCAAACCGATTCGCATCCTGGTTATTACCGGCGGCCATGGTTATAAAGTCGAACAATTCAACCAGATGCTGTCAAGCTTTGGCCCCAGGATAACTTACCAGGTCGAACAGCTTCCCGGCGCTTTTAGCATGTTTCTTCCGGAAAACAGGGATAAGTACGATGTTCTGGTATTTTATCACATGTGGCAGAAAATCTCTGATGAACAGGCAAGAGTTTTTACTGAATGCATTGAGAGCGGAAAGCCTGTTGTGGCATTACATCACAGTATCTGTGCATTTGACAGCTGGCCGGGGTATTGGGATATCATTGGCGGAAAATATTTTCATGCAGTCACCACTTACCGGGGTAAAGAATGGCAGCCCGGCTCATATATCCACGATCTTCATTTCAATGTGAAGGTTGTCAGTTCCAGGCATCCTGTCACAAAGGGAATTACAGATTTTGAAGTGTTTGACGAAACATATAAGGGATATTATGTTGAAGAGGGAGTGACACCTCTGCTGACAACAGACGAACCAAGCAGCACACCGGTTATCGGATGGTCAAAGAAATTCGGTAAATCAAAAATTGTGGTTCTCCAGAGCGGCCATGATGCTCCCACATTCGAAAATCCCAGTTTCAGGAAACTGCTGAAGCAGGCAATTATTTGGGTTAATAAGTAGAATAACAGAAGTAAGAACTCAGAACATTAGAACAGCGAAGTAAGAACTTCTTCATTCTGCATTCGAATGTTCTGAGATCTGACTTCCTTTAGACTATAAACCTCAAACTTTATACTTTGTAACCCATTAAAAGCACATCATCGATCTGGGGATTGTCTCCTTTCCAGTCAAGAAAAGCCTTCTCGAGTCGCTTTTTTTGTTCTTTAAGTGGAAGCCTGTGTACAGAAACCAGTACTTCCTTAAGCTGGGCGTATTTGAATTTTTTAAGATTCGGACCGCCAAACTGATCGGCATATCCGTCGGAAAACATATAAAGCATGTCTCCCGGCATTGAAGGTATATTGTTTGTAGTGAATCCAATGTCCGATCTCTCAAATATTCCTATCGGCATCCTGTCGGCGGGATACTCGGTGAGTACCCCGTTCCGGAGATGGTAAAGGTTGTTGAAAGCGCCTGAATATTGCACTATGTTCTTTTGTTTATCGATAACACAAAGCTCTATATCCATCCCGTCTTTCTGTTCCTGGCTCGCCCCTTTCTGGTGGAGCGCCCGCTGTATCTCTTTCCTCAGTTCATCCAGTATCGGTCCCGGTTCTGTTATCTCCCTTGAGTTGACTATCTCTTCGAGGAATGACATCCCCAGCATGCTCATGAGTGCTCCCGGAACGCCATGTCCTGTGCAGTCGGCGGCAACGAGGACAATCTTTTTGCCGGCCTGGGTGAACCAGTAAAAATCGCCGCTGACTATATCCTTGGGAAAATAAACCAGGAACAATTTAGAAGCCAGGCCCCTGATATCTGATGGATTTGGCAGGATGGCTCTTTGTATCCTGCTGGCATAGTTGATGCTCGCTGTTATATCGCTGTTTTTTTCTTCAATAATGTCGTATGCTTTTTTAAGCTCTACATGCCTGAGACGGTAGATCTCTTTCTCCTGTTCGGATTTTTCAACGGCATGTGCAACCTCAATATTGTTGAGCCGGCTTTGGACTTCACTGCTGTGAAGCGATTCCTTTGACTTCAGGAATTGCTTGAAACTTTTAAGTGCTTTATCGGGTTTATTGAATAATTCGTAATGAGCTGCCAGCGCTGAGTGTGCTTCTGCGATCAGGGCAAGCGATCTGAGCTCTGTTGCCATGGAAAGTGACTGTTCAAGTCTTTTTTCGGCAAGCTTCCCGTTGCCCATCAGGCTGTAAACGCGTCCGGCGCCCATCATACATTGTGTTGTACAACGTTTGTCGCCCCCTGTCATTCCCGGTTCGTAATTAGCAAGAGCTTCAGGATAATTCTTCATTTCCTCAAAGGTGCTGGCAATGCCAAGGAGAGTCCAGGGAATGGCAGAAAGCTGTTTGTTCTTTTTCCTGATCTCAAGGCTTCGGAAGTAATATGTCAGCGCCTCATCGTATTTTTTTGTCTGTCGCAACACCATGCCGATGCGGTTGAGCG
>JAKLFN010000181.1 GCA_022711195.1 Bacteroidota bacterium | reverse complement strand
TGGACAAAAGTTGATCGCGATTCAACGGCAATACTTGCAATCAATTGACAGAGAGCATAATATGGCGGCATAGGTGTCGCTTGAAACATATAATATGACTTATCTTAGATGGGATTGGTATGCCTGATGGGCAAAAATTATGTACATATTTTCAGAGATCTGTTAGGAAAAATTGAAAATCCTGGGAAAACATTAATTTGAAAAGAAATTAAACGGAACTATCCCTGGCAAATGAAGTCGCTTGCATAAAATTTTTGAAAAAAGATGAGTTTTCTTTCTGACACTATTTAGAAAACCATTTAGTATTCTACCAGTAAAAGTGCACGAATTACTTTTTCTACTAGTATTTTATCAGTATTTCGGTCCTCTTTTGAGATCCGGTTTATCCACTCCTGTGTAATTTTATCTTGATCTATCATATTCTATATTATGGCAGCAAATTTCTTTTGCTGCCATAATATAGATTCCATTTATTTATTACTGGCGATATATCTCAGATTATCGAACAGCCGAACTATTAATTTTCTTTTCCTGGTCAGGATATCGGCAACACCTCTTATCTCATAGTTGAAATCAAGCTTTACACCATAGTTTGTTGTTAGCTGATCCGGCAGGTCAACTATTATCATATAGGTATTTATTGCCCCCTGAATTCCTGGTTCTCTGACCGGATTGGCTATATTCGAGATGGTTCTTACCCTGCCTCTTATTGACCCATATTCTATATAAGGATAATTATCAAGCTTGATGATAACATCCTGACCGGTAGTTACTTTACCTGCACCCTGAGCCGGGAGATAAACCTGTCCGAAGATTGGATTATCACCCGGTAAAACGGAAAATAAATCCGTCCCGGCTGCCACATAATCATTTTCCCGCCAGAAATTCAGATACTCCAGGATACCGTCAATCGGACTTGAAAAAGTATATTTGAGCTTCCACATCCTGATACCGGCAGACAATTCATTATAACTTGTCAGCAGATCAATCCTCAGCTTCTGCTCCACCTCACTTTTTTCAAGTGAAAGCATCTGAAGCTTATGCCGGGTATCATCAATCTGCATCCTCAGACTGGTATGATCCTCCTCCATCTTCTGGCTGCTCTCCAGAACTCCCAGGTAATTTATTGAAGAACGGTCAATATCCTGCTCGGCAATAGCTGACGATCTGTATAAAAGACTATCGCGCCGGACATTCTTACCTGCAATCTGAAGCGTCCTGCCCTTCGTTGAAAGCTGTTCCTTATAATATTCTTCAAGCTTTAACTGCGATCTAAGCAATAAAACGAGACTCTCTGTCTTTCTTTCGTATGGTTTCCCTTCATTGTACTGTCTGATCTTTTCAAGATTATTCAGAAATCCATAAAAAACATTGTTCAATTCTCCCAGCGACATCACAGCCGGATCATCAGGGAAAAAAGGATCAGAGAACAGTGTGTCAGGATCATGTTTCTCCAGGTATTCACTTATTTTTAATACATCTTCAGGGGAAGCCGGATTTTCAATATATGCGAAAATATAGTCCTGTCTAACTGTATCGGAATTTCCAAGAAGAAGCCTGAGTTTCCCGGATGTGTTCGCAACCAGCTTTACCGGTGCCTGGCGGGCTGTAATTGAAACCGGACCGGTAACCTTTTCGGGGTACTCAATCAACCATCCGAAGAAAAGAAGAAAGCCTGACATGACAGTTAAGATTACTACCACCAGAATACCTGTTCTTCCGGGCATCCGGTCAATTATATCCTGAACCTCTTCAGAACTTCTGCCAATATCGTTCTTTCCTGTTTTGTCCATTCAAACAACATTTTCAAGAACAGGATTTTCTTTATGAATCAATCCACTCTCGGTAAGTATCCCCAATTGTTTACTTACCAGATCAAAATAATGTTTCTGCCTTTTCATAAGATCCTGATGAGTTCCCGCTTCAGCAATAAATCCATCTTTAAGAACGATAATCTGATCGGCGTGCATAATTGTGCTCAGCCTGTGAGCTATGACTATGACAGTTCGCTTCCTGAAGGCTTCCCTGAGAGCCATCACAATTCTATATTCATTCACGGCATCAAGGGCATTTGTGGCTTCATCAAGGAAAAGAAAAGAGGGATTCTTGTACAGTGCGCGGGCTATGAGTATTCTTTGTTTCTGCCCGCCGCTAAGTCCGCGGCCTACCTCTCCGACCCTTGTATGGTAGCCCTGTGGCATCTGTTCAATTTCCGAAGATATCTGTGCAATTCTGACTGCTTCCTTAAGCCTCACAGTATCGACATCTTCATCACCCATGACAATGTTATTCAGGATAGAATCATTAAAAATTTTACCATCCTGCAGAACCACCCCGCAGTTATCCCGCCATTCCCTGAGATTCAGATTTGAAATATTCATATTCCCGATAAGTATATCACCGAATGATGGCTGATAGAGCCTTAACAGAAGCTTCAGTAAAGTCGATTTACCGCTTCCGCTGCCACCGACTATTGCTGTTGTTTTACCTTCAGGAATAGTCAGATTTAACTGCTTCAACACAAAAGGTGAATTGACAGAATATTGAAATGAGACATTTCTAAGTGCAATATTCCTGCTGTCGGTAATTGACAAACTGTTGTTCTCCAGCACTTCTTCCTCATCCTTCAGCTGATGGATCTCATTTATCCTGAGAAAACTGATTTTTGCGTACTGAGCTGATATAATGAAACTGATAAACTGTGTCAGCGGAGCATTAAGCATTCCTATAATGAACTGGGTGGAGATCATAACACCGAAGGTTATTTCCCCTTTTATAACGGCCATGGCACAATAAAAAGTTATCGCCAGGTTCTTCAGGCTCTGGATAAACTGTGCCCCCAGATTCTGTGCATTTGTTATATTCAGCACTTTAAGATTTACTTTGTATATTCTGACCTGAAGATTTTCCCATTTCCATCTTTTCTGCTTTTCATAATTATTTATCCTGATATCCTGAATTGCCCCGATCGTTTCGACCCAATAACTCTGGTTTTGCGCTACAAGGTTAAAATATTCCCAGTCGAGTTTCTTCCTTATCCTTAGGAATGCCATTACCCATACTATATATAATATGCTGCCTGCAAGAAAAAAGAGGAAGATTATTTTGTTGAAGATCAGCAGGACTATCCCGAACGCGAGAAAAGTCAATGACGAAAAAACCAGGTTCAGTGAGCTGTTCATGATAAAATTTCTTATTCTCTCATGATCCTGGGCTCTCTGGAGGATATCTCCGATAAGTTTGTTTTCAAAAAACGTAACCGGAAGCCGCATAAGCTTAATCAGATAATCCGAAATCAATGAAATGTTTACACGGGCAGTGATATGAAGAAGCAGCCAGTCGCGAACTGCTCCCGACATGGCGACACTGAAGATAATTACGATATTTGCAATTAAGACAAGGTTGATAAATCCAATGTCATGGGTTTGGATTCCCACATCTATTACCGCTTTTGAAATGAAAGGCAGCAATCCCTGCAAGGCAGTGGCAATAATCATTACGGCAAAAATGGTCGAAAAAGCCTTTCTGTATGGCCTGAAATATCCAAGAACATTTTCAAAAGTTTTCTTCCTTTCCGTTTTATCTTCAGTATCACGCTGAAGAAAATCGGCCATCGGCTCGACAGCCATAAGGGCGCCCGTCTCCTCTCCCTGCTTGTACCATCCCTTTGCAAATTCAGAAATTGAATAACTTATAAGGCCTTTTGCAGGATCCGATACATGTACTTTTGTACGTGAAATCTTCCAGACAACAATAAAATGACTGTTTTTCCAATGGATAATGCAGGGCAACGGCACTTTTGACTGCAGATTTGCGGTATCTGTCCTGATTGCAAGGGTATGCAATCCGATCTTTTCTGCGCCATAGCTTAAATCGAGGAATGAAACACCCTCACGGGTTATCCCGCAAAGATCACGTAAATGCTGAAGTGAATAATATTTCCCATAATACCTGGCAATAATTTTCAGACAAGCGGGCCCGCAATCTTTCGAATCCAGCTGGTACTCGAAGGGAAATCCTTTATAAAACATTATTTAGTGTCAGAAAGAAAACTCATCTTTTTTCAAAAATTTCATATATACGACTTCATTTGCCAGGGATAGTTCCGTTTAATTTCTTTTCAAATTAATGTTTTTTTTAACGACGGCATAAACTGATACCACTTACCGGTAAAAAATGATACCACCCTTTTAATGGGATTAAAAATCAGTAATCTTTCGGTTTTAGAAAGATTACAGTAATGATCTCAACATTTATCTGTTCTCATTGTGGCAAGGAGTTGTCACGTAATCCCCATATTAAACACGGCCAGAAGTATTGCAGCGCTAAAGGATGCCAGAAAGTTCGTAAGCAAACGTGGGACAAAGAACATTACAACTCTGACAGGACGTATAGATACAAGCGTTTATCAAGTCAAAAAATATGGAGAAAGAAACGGCCCTCACATGAATATCAGAAAAATTACCGCAAGATGCATCCTGAATATGTAAATCGCAACCGTGATTTACAGCGCAATCGTAATAAAAAATGTAAAAAACCAGTGGAAAAGGATCTTAGTAGCATAATTGTAAATACGGACGCGTCA
>JAKLFN010000180.1 GCA_022711195.1 Bacteroidota bacterium | reverse complement strand
AAAAATACAAACATTAACAACGCACCGGTCAAGCAGTAATTTCACCGGATATTCCACAGGCAGGAAGAGGAGGCCTGAACTCTAATGAAATCAAATATCGGGATAGGTTTCAGTAGTCTGGTCTGCGGATTGTTTCTTGTATCTGTAAGCAGTATCGTGTTGTCATGCCGTAACAGGGAGGTTAAAAATACTGAACTGTCACCTCCGGATATTCCACTCTCTCCGCTCACTGCGATGCTTGTCGTTCCTGACAATCCTGAACCAGGACAACTTTTTCGGATCGTAACAGCATCCGGAAACGACCTGGAAGAATCAAAAATAAAAATTGAAGGAACTTCAGAACCCTCCCCGATTGATAGGATCGTGTCTGAAAATGAATTTCCTTCCTGGAAGATATTTACGTATGAAGGTTTGCCGGCAGGCAGATATCACGCTTCTGTTTACCTGAAGAATAATTTGATCAGTGAGCTCGATTTTGAAATCGCTGCAAATAATACTATTGATAACAGAAGGACTCTCTGGGAGAATAAGAGATCGTGGGATCCTTCAATGGAAATACTCTGGACGGCATGGATAAATGCTCTCTTCCGCGACTGCACAGAGCAGTCGGTATGGCCTTCACTTCATAAGGTTACCCAGGACAGTGTTCATAATTTCCTGTACAATTTCCTTTCTCTCGGCGAAGACAACCCCGGCAACAGGAATGGTATTATAATGACTCCTGACTGTGCCGATAATCCATTTTTCTTAAGAGCCTATTTTGCATGGAAGCTTGGGTTACCGTTCGGATATCATCTATGTGACAGGGGTTCTCTCAGCAGTGCCCCGCGAACCGGAAAATGGATGACAAACCAGGCAGAATTATCCGTGAAAAATCCTGTTCAGGCGTTCAATTCATTCCTTAGAAAAGTTATGGATGGAGTTCATTCAGGAACTGCACGAACAAAACTTGAGGATGGAAGTTCGGATTATTATCCTGTACCTCTTGAAGCTTCTGCAATACGTCCGGGAACCGTTTATGCCGATCCATACGGACATACACTTGTGGTTGTGCGAAGAGAACCGCAGACTAAAGAAAAGCCCGGATTGCTGCTCGCGGTTGATGCCCAGCCCGATGGTACAATAGGGATCAGGAGATTCTGGAAAGGGAATTTCCTGTTCAATACGTCAGGTGTAATCGGTGAACCTGGCTTTAAAGCATTCCGGCCCATAATGTCTTCAGATGGATCAACGGTAGCCATTGGAAATGAAAATTTGAACAGCTCATCGGGATATATTCCATTTTCGCTGCAACAGAAAGATCTAAGCATGGATGACTTCTATCAACAGATGGAAAAGATTATAAATCCGGAGCCGCTTGATCCTGAAGAAAAACTTTCGGAGCTTATAAGCTCATTACATGAACAGCTGATCGTAAGAGTTGTATCTGTTTCAAACGGCGAAAATTTTATGAAGTCTCATCCGGGAACAATTATTGAGATGCCAAATACTGCTGCAGGGATTTTTCAGACCGGCGGACTATGGGAGAGTTTCTCAACACCTAACCGCGACCTTCGTTTGCTGATAGCGATGGATGCTGTAATGGATTTTCCTGATATCGTGGCCAGGGCTCCTCTTGAATATAAAACAGCTCCAGGGGATACAACAATGATCAGACGACGTCTTGAATCTTTGTTAAAGAAGAAATCGTCGGAACTGACTGTCACCTATACCCGGTCAGATGGCACAGAACATATACTTTCCCTGGATGTTATTCTTGAAAGAAGAAAATCATTCGAGATGGCATATAATCCTAATGACGGTGCAGAGATACGGTGGGGAGCACCCGAAAAAAGCGTTGAAAGAAGCACTTGCAGACGTCAGGCTCCTTCTTCGCAGTATGAGAAGATGCTTCTATTCAGAAAATGGTTCGGAAAGCGTCTTCACCCGCCTACCTGAAATCTTATCCCGGAACTATCAGCGGATAAAGAAATTTCCAATAATTCGTAAATTTATCCTTAAGAATACTTTACTGATCATTTTGTCTTAATCCCCGTCATTATGAAGAAATATTCTGGTTTTATTTTCATTCTGCTGACAATTGCTATATCTCTTAATGCTCAAAAGGAAACAATAACTGTACCTGAGAATCTGACAACAGAAGGTATTCCTCCCCTTGATGCATCCTATATCGATCTGGTAAGGAATTATACCGAATTCAGATCAGCTTCACTTGCCGACTGGGATCCGGTAAAAAAGGAGATGCTTATTACAACGCGGTTCGGAAACAGTATACAGTTGCATTTAGTGAAATCGCCCGGAGGAACCAGGAAGCAGATAACTTTTTTTGATGAGCCGGTTAATTCTGCCTCATACAATCCTGCCGATGGCAGCTATTTTCTTTTTCTCAGGGATAATGGGGGAGATGAGTTTTCACAGATATACAGGTTTGATCTTGAAAATAATGCCGTAACCTTGCTGACAGACGGCAAAAAGTCGCAGAACGGGAATATTGTCTGGAATAACCATGGCGACAGGATTGCTTTTTCATCTACAAAACGAAATGGCGAAGACCGTGATATCTTCGTGATGGATCCGCTCAACCGGGGATCAGAGAAAATGGTTTCGGAAAATACGGGAGGAGGCTGGTCTGTTGTCGACTGGTCACCGGACGACAAACGATTATTGCTCGAGGAGTACATCTCTGTAAATGAAACACGCCTTTATGAACTGAATCTTTCAACAGGAGTGAAAAAACTGCTGCTCCCGTTAAAAGATGAATCAGCAGCGTTTTCAGGAATAGGCTATGCAGAAACCGGAGAAGGGATTTACCTTACTACAAACATATCGGGTGAATTCAACCAGCTTGCACTATTTAATATAAAGACAAATAAAATAAAATTCCTGACTGAAAAGATCACCTGGGATGTAGAACTGGCTGATATCTCAAAAGACGGTAAAAGAATTGCATTCACTGTAAACGAAAACGGAAAGTCAGTGCTTTACACCTTATCGACATCAGATAATGAATTCAATAAGGAGGAAAAGTTTCCGGCAGGAATAATTAACGGGATAGCATGGAGGTCCGATTCACAAACCCTGGGAATAACTTTCAGCAGTTATAATTCGCTGAGCGATATCTATGAATATAATACCTCCTCCCGTGATCTTATCCGGTGGACAGAGAGCGAACTGGGTGGCATGGATATATCAGGACTTCAGGAGCCACAGCTCATTACATGGAAATCATTTGACGGATTATCGATATCGGGATACCTCTACAAGGCATCATCAAAATTCACAGGGAAAAGGCCGGTGATGATTGTCATACATGGGGGACCTGAGGGGCAGTCTGCTCCAGTATTCCTGGGCCGTTCAAATTATTTCTTAAATGAACTTGGAATCTCCCTGGTTTATCCGAATGTCAGAGGATCAACAGGTTATGGGAAAACATTTGTGGACCTTGATAACGGAATGAAAAGAGAAGATTCAGTGAAGGATATCGGAGCACTGCTCGATTGGATTGCTCAGAATCCTGACCTTGATAAGGACAGGATAATGGTAACAGGCGGCAGTTACGGCGGGTATATGACGCTGGCAGTTTCATTTATGTACAGCGACAGGATACGCTGCTCACTGGATGTCGTCGGCATTTCAGATTTCAACACTTTCATGAAGAACACTGAGGCATACAGAAGAGACCTCAGAAGAGCAGAATATGGCGATGAACGTGATCCGGCCATGGCTGCGTTCTTTGAGAAGATAGCTCCAATGAACAATACTGATAAAATCAAGAAACCACTTTTCATTGTGCAGGGAGGAAATGATCCGCGCGTGCCTTTTACCGAATCAGTCCAGATGAAGGAAAAGATCCGCCAGAACGGTGGAACAGTCTGGTTCCTGATGGCAGATGATGAAGGACATGGTTTCAGGAAAAAAGGAAATGTTGATTTCCAGTTCTATTCAACAATAGAGTTTATCAAAAATTTTCTTCTCTAATAAATAGGGATATTGGTCCAGCTATTTAACCAGATCTACCTTTGCAAAAAAAGATATAATTTATGAAGCAGTTGATTGCGCTCGTAAGCTTGTTAGTAGTATCATGCATTTACTCTAAATCTCAGAATCCAATAATCTTTTCAGATGTCCCCGACATTTCAATTGTTCGGGTCGGCGATACATATTATATGAGCAGTACAACAATGCATATGTCTCCGGGTGTGCCGATAATGAAATCGAAGGACCTTGTAAACTGGGAAACCATCAACTATGCATACCGCACTCTTGGTGAAATTGATGAGTTGACTCTGACTAACTCGAAAAATGCATATGGAAGGGGTTCCTGGGCAAGTTGTATTCGTTATCATAATAAAACATTTTATGTTTCAACCTTCTCATCAACAACAGGCAAGACATATATATGGTCATCAGAAGATATTGAGAAGGGACACTGGAATGAGATATCATTCAGTCCGAGTTTTCATGATCATACTTTATTTTTCGATGATGATGGACGGGTATATCTTATTTACGGTAACAAGAAACTCACTCTGGTGGAATTAAATCCGGATCTGTCGGGTGTGAAAACCGGAGGTACAAATCAGGTAATAATTGAAAATTCCAG
>JAKLFN010000018.1 GCA_022711195.1 Bacteroidota bacterium | reverse complement strand
TTACGGTGTATCTGGTAGCCGTCTTTCTTGTCAAGAGGGCCTATGCCGTCGATAGCTTCGCCTGTAACATTCATAAGCCTGCCCTTGATCTGTTCACCAATGGGCATTGTTATGGGGGCGCCTGTTGCCAACACGTCCATCCCGCGGCGCAATCCGTCGGTGGAGTCCATTGCGATGGCTCTTACAGTGTTTTCGCCTATGTGCTGCTGACACTCCACGACCAGTTTGGTGCCGTCATTTCTTGTAATCTCCAGTGCATCGTAGATGTCGGGCATCTCGCTGCCCTGGCGCTCAAATGTTACGTCGATCACCGGACCGATAATCTGGCTTATTTTACCGGTATTTTTTGCCATGTCTGATAAAATTTTGGTTCTTTTTCGGTAGTTACAAATTTAACAAATTTTGCAGACGAACATCTATTTATGATGGTAATAATTTATCTTTATGGCCGGGGGAACATTTTAACTTAAAAATCAATGATATGAAAAAGTCCATTATCTGCCTTTTTTTTCTTTTGATGTCCGTAACCACTATAAATGCACAGTTCACGAAGGTGGGCGGAGGTCTGGGATACGGAACCGGCTATTGGTTTCATAATGTCGACTGGGATTATAACAGAAGCGGTCACTTTGCTCTTTTTCTTGGAGGCATCTATGAAATAAGCGTCCCGATACATCTTTCGGGGAAGTTTACTTATTTCTACCCTCACATAACGAAAGAGACTTTTTCAAAGACATCTGTGTCTTCAACCATGCTCGACCTCGACATGCATTATGTTTTCAACTCTCTTGATAAACTTGAATTCTACGGTATTGCAGGAGCTAATTTCCTTATCACCTGGAAGAGAGAAAAGATAATCAGTGCTATGGAAGAAGTTTTTACTGAAAATGACAATGCTGTAGGCCTTAACCTGGGTGCAGGAGCCTGCTTTAAACTAACCGACCAGTTTGACATTTTTGCTGAAGCCAAGTATATTCTTGCAACACATCACTACAGCCAGTTCATGGCAAATGCCGGGATACTGATCAATATTGACTGGCTGAAAAAGCATGAAAATAACTGACCGCGCCTATTGAATACGGCCGATAAGGGAGATGGCAAGATTTGTCATCTCTTTTTTTCGGGTTTCATCAACGCTCACCTTCTGCAGGAACCCGAATGCCTTGTTTATATAATCGTGTGCGAGTATCTCTGTAATATCTTTTATCTCAAGGCTGTTATATATCGCTGTCACTCCTGATACCTTTTCTTCGGGGTTAAGGTCGGCTGCAGAGAAAAGTCTCTGAAGCTCTTTCAGCTGAACACCCTTTGCCTTTTCCATTACCTTGACGAATGGAAAGGTCTTCTTGTTTGAAACGATATCGCCGCCTGCTGTTTTGCCGAATACTTTCATATCGCCCCACACGTCGAGGAGGTCGTCCTGTATCTGAAAGGCAAGACCCAGATTTCTTCCAAATTCATACATCAGGTCACAATCCTTGTCATCAGCCCCTCCGATAACGGCCCCGGTCTTTACTGAGGCAGCCAGCAGAACGGCTGTTTTCAGCTCTATCATACGAAGGTATTCATCCTCCCTGACGATGGCAGCCTTCTCGAAATCCATGTCAATTTGCTGTCCCACACACACTTCAATGGCTGCTTTATTGAAGATCCTGAACACCTTCAGCAAACATGAAGCCGGAGCCTGCGATATGCATTCATTTGCTATGAATGCCATTACATCGCCTGAGAGTATTGCCTGGTTGGCATCCCATTTTTCATGGACAGTCGGCAGGCCTCTTCGTACAGGAGCCTGGTCCATGATATCATCGTGAACGAGAGTGAAATTATGGAATACTTCAAGGCCTATTGCGGGCATCAATGCTTCGTCGATAGTATCGGTAAACAAGTTGCAGGCCATCAGCGACATCACCGGGCGAAGCCTTTTTCCCCCTTTTGACAGTACGTACCTGACAGGGTCAATAAGCTTCAGAGCCTCATTATTATACGGCAGGTTTGTCAATGCCCTGTCGACAATCTCTTTTAGTTCGGATTGGTTGTACATAAAAAACGGTTAGAGCTCTCTTCAGTTAACCCTTCAGGGCCTCAGCCCCGCTGACCACTTCGAGTATCTGGTTTGTGATGGCTGCCTGACGTGCCTTGTTATACTGCAGTGTCAGGTCGCGAATCATGCCGGTTGCATTGTCTGTTGCCTTGTGCATGGCTGTCATCCTGGCCCCGTGCTCAGCCACATAGGAATCGAGCACAGCTTTGTAAAACTGTATCTTTAATGACTTTGGTATGAGCTCCTTAATTATCTCCTCGCCTGACGGTTCATAGATGTAGTCGGCCGGGGCGGTTACTTTTGTCCCTTTGGCAACCGTTTCGACGGGGAGAAAAGATTCTGTCGTGAGATTCTGTACTGCGGCGTTCTTAAACTGGTTATATACTATTATGACCTTATCATATACTCCGGCAAGAAAGCTCTTCATCACCTCTTCAGCAACCAGGGAGACGTTGTCAAAAGTCAGATCATTGAAAAGGCTGTTTCGCTCAGGAAGCATATTAACCTTCTGTTTTCGCAGGTAATCGTACCCTTTCTTGCCGATTGTAAGAAATGTTACATTTCCCTTCCTGAACTGTTCCATATAATCCTCTGAAACAACACGTCGTGCTTCCCTGATGACATTAGCATTAAAAGCGCCGCAAAGACCCCTATTGGAGGTAATTACGACGGCAAGGATTTTCTCTTCCGAATTATTCCTTGAATAGATATTCTCTATTTCCCTTTCAGCGAGGCTTTGAGAAAGACCGGCATTTATCTCCTGCAGTTTACGGGCATAAGGTTTCAGGCGGAGAATCTTATCCTGGGCTTTTCTCAGCTTGGCAGCCGAGACCATCTTCATGGCCGAGGTTATCTGCCTTGTTGATTTCACAGAGCTTATCCTGATCCTTATCGCCTTTAGGTTTGCCATTTCAGTTTCAATTATCTTTCGCCTGCATTATTTATGGGCAGCATATTTTGCAGTCATTTCGCGGGCAACAGTTTCGAGTGTTTTTGTTATTGTGTCGTTCAGAATTCCGTCGCGCAGATTGTCGAGGACATCCCTGTGCTTCATTTCGAGAAACTCAATATAGTCCTTTTCAAACTCCTTAACTTTAGCAATGGGAACGTCTTTGAGAAGTCCCATGGTGCCGCAGTAGATTATTGCGACCTGCTTTTCAACAGGTACAGGGGCATACTGGCCCTGCTTAAGTATTTCAACGTTTTTTGCACCCTTGTTAAGAATAGCCAGGGTTGATGCGTCGAGGTCGGAGCCGAATTTTGAGAATGCTTCAAGTTCACGGTATTGTGCCTGGTCGACCTTAAGTGTTCCTGCGATCTTTTTCATTGATTTTATCTGGGCATTACCACCGACCCTCGATACAGAGATGCCCACGTTGATTGCGGGGCGTACGCCTGCATTGAAGAGTCCCGACTCGAGGAATATCTGTCCGTCGGTGATAGAGATCACATTAGTAGGTATGTATGCCGACACGTCTCCGGCCTGTGTTTCAATAATAGGAAGGGCTGTCAGCGAGCCGCCGCCTTTAACCATATGGCGGATTGATTCCGGCAGGTCGTTCATCTGTTTTGCCACCTCATCCGATTCGATGATCTTTGCAGCTCTTTCGAGGAGCCTCGAGTGAAGGTAGAAAACGTCGCCCGGGTATGCCTCGCGTCCCGGGGGGCGGCGCAGCAGCAGGGATACCTCCCTGTATGAAACCGCCTGTTTTGAGAGGTCGTCATAGATGATAAGGGCATCACGGCCTGTATCCCTGAAGAATTCGCCTATTGCAGCGCCTGCAAAAGGAGCGTAAAATTGTGCAGCGGCAGGATCGCTGGCTGTGGCCAGTACAATAACCGTATACTCAAGTGCGCCATGTTCTTCGAGGGTCCTGGCAATGTTTGCCACGGTAGATCCTTTCTGTCCTACAGCCACATAGATGCAATAGACCGGCTTCCCTTTTTCAAAATTACTTCGCTGGTTGATAATGGTATCTATGGCAATAGCCGTTTTTCCTGTCTGACGGTCGCCGATGATAAGCTCGCGTTGTCCTTTTCCGATGGGGATCATTGCATCTATCGGCTTGATGCCTGTTTGAAGAGGCTGCTTCACCGGCTGACGGAATATTACACCGGGAGCTTTTCTCTCGAAGGGCATAATAAATTTCTCACCTTCAACAGGGCCCTTGCCGTCGAGAGGCTGGCCTGTGGGGGAAATGACTCTTCCAAGCAATCCTTCACCAACAGCAATTGATGCAATACGTCCTGTCCGTTTAACAATATCACCTTCGTTTATCTCTTCCGTGGGGCCCAGAAGTACTGCGCCTATATTATCTTCCTCGAGGTTAAGCACAATTGCCTCCATGCCGTTCTCGAATTCAATCAGCTCATTCGATTCTGCATTCGAAAGTCCGTATATACGTGCTATCCCGTCACCTACCTCAAGTACTGTTCCCACCTCTTCCAGTTCTGCTCCTGTCTGGATGCCTTCGAGCTGTTTGCGAAGAATATGGGATACTTCTGCTGGATTAATGCTTGCCATATTGTTTTTTCTTAGATTCCTGATTGTTATTCGTCATGCTGAAAGTGAATGGCCTTTCAGCTCCTTTTCTATTTTTCTCAGCTTGTTCTTTATGCTTGCGTTGATATAGTTATCTTCCACCCTGAGGATGAATCCGCCGATAATATCTTTATCGACAACCTCCCTGAGGTCTACTTTTGTTTTAAATAATCCGGTGAGCAGGTCTGTGATCTGTTTCCTGATCTTATCGTCGACCTTAACTGCTGTCGTAAGCACGGATTCGGTAATACCCTGGCTTTTCCTGGTCTGGTGGATGAATTCACGTGCTATTCCCGGAAGAAAAGCTTCTCTTCCGTTTTTAATTGCCAGGTCGATAAGGGATAATGTTAATGGCTGGATCTTTCCTGCCGTAACATTATGTATTATCTCTTTCTTTTTTGAAGGAACTATTATCGGGCTGTTAAGCAGTTCTTTCATTTCCGGCAAGGCAGTGATCTCTGAAATATAGATCATGTCGTTATATACTTTATCAATCAGTTTCTTTTCAGTTGCTGAGCTGAAAAGAGCCCGTGAGTATCTGACAGATATTTTGCCCTGGTTCATCGTTAATTCAGATCAATGTCTTTAAGGTACTTGCTGATGAGCTTCTCCTGCTCTTCAGTCCTGCTGAGTTTTTCGCCAAGCAGTTTTGATGCAATGTCGATCGAAAGAGTTGTTACCTGTTCGTGTATTTCCGACAGGGCTTTTGATTTTTCCCGTTCGATTGACTGTCTTGCCTTCTCAACTATCTTTTCGGCTTCATCAGAAGCTTTCCCTTTAGCCTCGGCAATAAGCTTGTCACGGACTTCCCGGGCTTCTTTAAGAATGATTTCACGCTCTTCGCGCGCCTTTCGCAGGATGGCTTCGTTATCGCTCTGGAGCTTCTGCATTTCTTCCCTGGCTTTTGCAGCTGAGGCCAGTGATCCTTTGATCATTTCCTCTCTCGCCTTAACGGCCGAAAGGATTGGTTTCCATCCAAACTTTGCCAGGATAAGGAAGAAGATGCTGAAAATAAGAACAGCCCAGATAACCACTCCTATTCCCGGTGAAGTAAGACTGTTTGATAAGAATATCATAGCAATAATTTTAATTCAAAAATGATTTAAATGATACCTGCAACCAACCGTTGCAGGCATCATTTTTTTCGTTTACCAATCAAAGAAGTGCAACAACTATTGCGAACAGAGCAGCCCCTTCAATAAGTGCTGCTGCAATGATCATTGCAAGCTGGATCTTCGAATATGCTTCCGGCTGACGTGCGATGGCATCCATTGCCGATCCACCTATTCTTCCGATACCAAGACCTGCGCCGATAACTGCAAGACCTGCTCCTACTGCTGCAAGTGAGATTGGTTCCATTACCTGAGGTTCCATAATAAAAAATTTAAATTATTAATGATGTGCTTCTGCAGTAGCCATTCCTATGAACAGCGACGAAAGAAGCGTGAATATATATGCCTGGAGGAATGCAACAAGAAGCTCGATGCAATCCATGAATACTACAAAGATGATTGATACCGGGGCAACCCATACCGTGTTGAAGATGAATATCAGACAGATGAGGCTCAATACGATTATATGTCCTGCAGTGATGTTTGCGAAGAGACGGATCATCAGGGCAAACGGTTTCGAGATAAGCCCTATCAGCTCTACGGGTATCATTATTGGAAGAAGCCATACCGGTACTCCCGGCGCTGCAAATACATGTTTCCAGTGTGCCTTGTTTCCGCTGAACTGTGTGATCAGGAAAGTAAACAGGGCAAGGACAAATGTTACGCCCACGTTACCGGTAACATTACCTCCAAAGGGCGGAGGAAAAGGGATAAGCCCCATGATGTTATTCAGCAGGATAAACACAAATACTGTCAGAAGGTAGGGCATGTATTTTTCATATTTATGTTCCCCGATATTTGGTATTGCAACATCGTCGCGGATAAACAGGATCACAGGTTCGAGGAAGCTCTGCAGGCCCTGCGGGTGGCTTATCCCTGTTTTCCTGTACGAACGTGCCAGGGAAAGAAATACCCATAGGCCTATTATAGCGGCAAACAACATCGCCACAACTGTTTTTGTCATCGAGAAGTCGAGAGGCCGTTTCCCTTCGATGATATTACCAGCACCGTCGACATTAACGATTTTCCCTTTCAGGCTGCCTTCCTCTTCAAGCCTGTAACCTTTGTAAACATGTCCATGTGCAAGCTTTTTTGAAGAGAAGACATCTAATCCTTTTTCCCCTGAGTAAAGAATTACAGGCAGGTAGATGGCTATGCTTTTCCCGGCTGGCGTGGTAAGAATATGCCATTCATGTGAATCGCCGATATGGTCGAGAATGAATTCACTGGCATTAAATTCTTTTTCAGGAGCCTCTCCGTGCTGTCCGAAAGCCGGAAGAGATAATCCTGCAAGAAAAAACAAATAAAAAATGCTTACCCTAATTTTTGTTTTCAAAATCTGATCAGTTATATAGCCCTGTTTTTCAATGTTTTCATCATTATCAGGACCGAAAACATTGTGAACGTTAAATATAGAACAAAAAATAATACAACTGAAGCTAATTGTGTTTTTTTAACTACAAAAAACCAAACCAGGGCAAGTACGAGTTCCATCAGAAATTTAAGCGACACAGCCACAAGGCTGTGCATTGTCTGTGATGAAGGATCTTTTCCCTGCCCGCGGAAAAAAATGACAAGTGTGACTACCGCGATGAGGCACATAATAGCAGACAGAAGGGCTGTTTCTCCGAAGGTTATCCCTGTGCCTGATTTTGAAATTATGAAATACCCCGAGGCAAGTATTAATGCTTCAAGCAATAAAAGAAGCCGGATATGCTTCATCAGTGACTTCATGAAGATTTACTTTTTAAGAAACTCCCTGATCGAAATATAAATAGCGGCAAAGACTCCCAGCAGGGAGAGAATTATTGTGAAAACGGGTGTTTCCCGGTGGGTGATTTTATCAAGCTTCACGCCTCCAAAAGTTGTCAGGAGAATAATGCCGGCCATCTGGAAGGCCATTCCCGAATAGCGAGCAAAATTCTGAAGGCCTTTATTTTGCGGCTTGTTTTGCTGATCCTGCTCCTCCATTATTATCGTTGTCGCTCATTTTGCAGTTCCCGGAGAATATGGCACCCGGCTCAATCGAAAGCTTTGATGTAGCTATATCGCCAGTAATCCTGGAAGAAGCTTTAAGTATCAGCAACTGGTTAACAATGATCCTGCCCTCAACATTTCCGGATACTTCGGAGTTCTTGCAGATAACTTCTCCGTTAACCTTTCCCGACGGACCTATTACCACTTTGCCCTTTGTATTAAGATTTCCTGTCAGTGTTCCGTCAATCCTGATGTCGCCTGTCGATTTAATATCGCCGGTTATATCTGTGCCCAGGCTGATAAGGTTTATGGCTGCTGTTTCGGGTTCGTTGTATTTTGCCATTTTGAAAAAAATAAAGTGTTTTCAGTTAATAAATGACAAATATAAAATTATTTTGGGTCATACGCCCACTTAAGATAAATTGAGCCCCACGTAAATCCGCCGCCGAATGCAGCGAGAATAAGGATGTCGCCTTTTTTCAATTTGCTCTCATATTCCCACAGGCAAAGAGGTATAGTGGCGGCAGTGGTATTGCCATAGTTCTGGATGTTGATCATTACCTTTTCCGGGGGCAGGCCCATTCTCCTTCCTGTTGCATCAATTATCCTCAGGTTTGCCTGGTGAGGAACAAGCCAAGCGATATCTTCCGATTTCAGGTTGTTTTTCTCCATGATCTCTGCAGCCACATCGGCCATATTTGATACTGCAAATTTGAAAACACTCTGCCCTTCCTGATAAATAAAGTGTTCTTTTGCCTCTATCGTTTCATGTGAAGCCGGCTTAAGCGATCCTCCTGCCTTGATATGAAGGAATTTGCGGCCCGATCCGTCGGCACGCAGTATATGATCCATCACGCCTGTTTCCTCAGATGTCGGTTCTATAAGCACTGCTCCTGCAGCATCGCCAAAGAGGGGGCAGGTGGTACGGTCGGAATAATCGACAATAGAAGACATCTTGTCGGCTCCCACCAGTATAACCTTTTTATATCTTCCGGATTCAATGTATGCTGCTGCTGTCTGGAGCCCGAAAAGGAATCCCGAGCATGCGGCGCCAAGGTCAAAGCTGAAGGCATTTTTTATCCCTGCCTTGTCGCAAATAATGTTAGCCGTTGCAGGGAAGGCCATGTCGGGGGTTACTGTAGAGCATATAAGAAGTTCGATATCATCAGGAGAAGTGTTTGTCTTTTCGAGAAGCCCGGTGACGGCATTGACTCCAAGGTCGGAAGTTCCAAGGCCTTCTCCTTTAAGGATCCTGCGCTCCTTTATACCCACTCTCTGCATGATCCACTCGTCGGAGGTGTCGACCATTTTCGAAAGCTCCTGGTTTGTCAACCGGTATTCAGGTACCCATGCGTGTATGCCAGTTATGGCAGCTCTGATTTTCCCCATTATTCAAATGCTTCTCTGATCTTCTCAGCAAAATTGGCATGGACTACGGCCCATGTCTGACGTATCATATTCATTATAGCCTTACGTCGCGATATTCCGTGCCCCACAACCACATTTGCGCTCACTCCCACAACAGGTGTTCCTCCGATGCTTTCAAAATCGAGCCTGTCAAAAAACGGATCTTTCAGATTGCGCTCCTTATAGATATGATGAAACGCCTCTGTCTGCTTAAGCATTACATTACCTACAAATCCGTCACAAACAATGACATCGGCCATAGCTTCCCTGAAAAGGTTGTTGGCTTCGATATTTCCCTCAAAGTTGATTGATGGATGATTCTTCATCATCTCGTATGCTGCTTTAACAGCCGGTGTTCCTTTTGATTCTTCTTCCCCGATGTTGAGGAGCCTAACCCGGGGATTATCTATCTCAAGGACATTTTTTGCAAAGAGGGAACCAAGGATGCCGTATTGTACCAGGACTTCCGGTTTTGTATCAGGATTAAGGCCCACATCAAGGATCACAGAATTACGGCCGTCGACCGATGGCAGGATTGTTGCCAGGGCAGGCCGCAATACGCCGGGTATCACGGCCACGTTGTATGTTGCCCCCACGAGCATGGCGCCTGTGTTGCCGGCACTGCAAAAACCATCTATTCCCTTAAGTCTCAGCAGCCTGAATCCGACAGCAATGCTTGAATCAGGTTTCTGGGTAAAAGCTTTTGAAGGCACATCGCCCATCTCAATTACCTGTGTTGTAGGCACTATCCTGAACCGCGAAGGATCTGTATTCAGCTCCCTTAGCTTACTGAGAATTGATTTCTCATCACCGATCAGTACCAGCTCATCAGCAGCAGATAAATACTGCAGAGAATCCACTGCACCCTCAATTACCACTTCAGGTGCAAAATCTCCGCCCATTACATCTACACCAATTTTCATGGCTTAAGGTGTTGGTAAGGCTTTATCAGGCAGTAGCTTTTTTCTCAACAGCAAGCTTCCCCCTGTAATATCCGCACTCAGGGCAAACCCTGTGGTACTGAACTGAAGAGCCGCAGTTTGAGCAAACAGCTGTTGTCGGTGCCGTTGCCTTGTAATGTGTCCTGCGCTTGTCTCTCCTTTGTTTCGAGTGTTTACGTTTGGGATTTGGCATTTTTTGAATTATTAATTGTTATGTATCAGTTTCTTTAGTTCATCCCACCGGGGATCTTTATTTTCATCGTCGTTAACAGTGTGCGCTTTTATCTTCTTAATCATTTCAGGGTCACAGGTGCTCTTCCCGTTCTTATTAGCCGGATGGACCTTTTGTATGGGAAGGGCGAGCATTATATACTCATAAAAATACTGAGCCATGTCGAGTTCGTTTTCCGCTGCAGGTATTGTGATTATATCGGGATCGCTGTCATCAAAGAGCTTTCCGAACTTGATGAGGAGATTGTTTCTGCACTCAACGGGATGGGCAAAATACTCCAGGCACCTGTCACACGAAATCATAACCTTTCCCGAAATATGTATGTTAAGGCCGGCATGTGATGAGTGCTTCTCGGCTTCTACAATAACAGCCAGGTCGCCCTCCTTCACTTCAGACTCCTCAAACCTTCCAAAGAACTCTTTGCCGATCCTGAATTCGAAACTCTGTACCCCCTCCTTCAATCCGCTTACAGGTATGCAATAAGTACCCGACATCTCATCAAAATTTGGTTTGCAAAAATATGAAAGCTTATTCAATTAAAAAAATTATCAACAAAAATGTAACAAAAACCTCTCCGGCAGCTGTTTACCCCTCTAAAACCGTCATTCGCCGAAAATCACTGCCCTGAGGTGTGCCCGATACCATATTTTTGGGTCATAATAAACATTAAAGTCATGAAACACAGCGATAATGTAATGAAAAGGCACCGTGAGCATCATCCGCAGGTAAGCATAGGGCTCTTCTTCGTAGCCCTCGGAGCTGCCCTGCTGGTGGCAACAAACGATCTCCTTAACCTTGGAGGAATAAAGGAATACTTTACGTGGGAGACAGCACTTGTATTTATCGGAGTGCTTCTTATCCTTAATCTGAATTTTATAGGAGGATTGGCCTTGCTTTCGATAGGAACCTGGTTCTTTATCGACGACAGGTACGGCCAGATCCCCGAGCTGATGAAAACAATATACTGGCCATCGGTGATAGTGCTGGCAGGTATCTTTTTCATCATTTCATCCCTAATTAAGAGAAGAAAAAAAGAGAAATAATCAGGAAACAGATAAATTTACGACCATGGAAACAATTAATGATTACAAGAGTGATGATCGCAACAAAAAGAACGAACATCATTTCAATAACAGGGTAATAATAGGTGTTGTACTTGTTCTGGCAGGACTGGCACTTGTTATCAGAAACACAGGTTTTTTTCCCGATTTCATCGACCATGTCATTTTCAGCTGGCCAATGCTGCTGGTGACCATCGGCCTGGTAATGACACTGGGATCGGGCGAAAAAACAGGAGGTATTATTGTGATGGCAGTGGGAGGATTCTTTATGATCCCTCTTATTTTCCGTGAAACCTTCCACATGTATAACATGTTCTGGCCATCGATATTCATAATTATCGGGGTAATTTTCATTGTCACCAAAAGAAAGGGGTGGGCCTCTATTACGTCAAAGGGGACTATCGGGGATGACTACATTGACTATGTAAATGTTTTCAGTGGCGGTGAGAGGCAGATCGTGTCGCAGAGCTTCAGGGGCGGAAAAGTATCAGCAGTCTTCGGTGGAATAGAACTCGACCTTACAAAAGCCAAACTCGCCCCTGGAAGAAATATCCTTGAAATAGCAGCTGTTTTCGGAGGAGCAACAATAATTGTCCCCGACAACTGGTATGTTACTGTCGAGGTCACACCTGTTCTGGGCGGTTTCAGCGATGAGCGTAAGATATATCCGGGAAGGCCGCTTGAAACTGAAAGTCAGCTTGTTCTGAAAGGAGCTGTCGTTTTTGGAGGCGGTGAAATTAAAAGTTATTAATACCTGAAAAATGAAACATCCTGTACTTGAAAACAGGACCCGTCTGATAGTATGGGGTCTGGTCTGGCTCTTTATCTCGGCCGGCCAGGCCGTTTCATTTAATTACGGATTTGGCAGCTTTGCCAGAGTAAGCATCCCCGATATAATAGTTTCGCTGATTATTTATTCGGGTCTGGCACTCTCTGTATGGTATCCTTTCAGCTATTTCAGCCGCGGAGAAACAAAAATTGTTTCGCTAATAACAAACCTGGTACTGACGGGAGCCATAACCGTTACCGCCTGGATCCTGGCAACAAAGCTCATAATGACCCTGGTTCTTCCTCCTCAGAATGATTACCAGGCATACTGGGAAGCCACCTTTCCATACAGAGTGGGAAGTGGTGTATTCATCTACGGGCTTACCATACTTACCTATTTTCTTTTTTCCAGTATGTCAAACCTCTCTGAAAAGAAGTCGAGGGAAGCAAGGCTCGAAAGCCTCGTAAAGGAAACAGAATTGAAAATGCTCAGGTCGCAGATTAACCCTCATTTTCTTTTCAACAGCCTCAACTCGATCAGCTCACTGACGGTAACTGATCCGGAAAAAGCAAGGACGATGGTCATCAGGCTTTCCGACTTCATGAGATATGCACTCTCCCGGAAGGATGAACAACCTGTTCCCCTCCGGAGTGAGCTGGAGAACCTCAGGCTTTACCTCGAAATAGAAAAGGTCCGGTTTGGCGAAAGGCTGATAACTGAGGAGGATATCGATCCTTCATGCCTCGGGGTAAGGATACCGGTGCTGCTGCTGCAGCCTCTTTATGAGAATGCAGTAAAATATGGCGTTTATGAGACCCTCGGCGATGTCAGGATCTGTACAGTCGCAAAGCTTATTGATGGTTATCTCGAAATAGTGATCTGTAATAATTTTGATCCGGAGTCATCATTACCAAAAGGAACCGGGACAGGGCTTGCAAATGTTTCGAGACGCCTTGAACTTTCTTATGGAAACAAAGCATCTGTAACGACAAAAAAGGTAGGTGGTGTTTTTACCGTGACTCTTTACATCCCTGCCGATAATCAATAAATGTCGTAATTTTACATTATGGATCCCTCAGATGTCGCAGATTTTCGCAGATTTTTCAGTATATCAGCGTATATCTGCGGGATCTGCGGGAAAAACATAACTTATGAAATCAATCAGAACAGTAATTATCGACGATGAGGCGCCTGCCAGGGAGATCCTCAGGTTCTACCTGAAGGACTTTCCTGATATTGAAATAATTGCAGAATGTGCAGATGGCTTTTCAGGACTGAAGACAATTTCTTCTTTAAAACCCGAGCTGGTATTTCTTGATATTCAGATGCCGCGCCTTACAGGTTTTGAGCTTCTCGAAGTAATGACAGAGAAGCCTGTAATAATCTTTACAACAGCTTATGATCAGTTTGCGATAAAGGCATTCGAGATGAATGCCATCGACTACCTGCTGAAGCCCTACCCGAAAGAACGGCTCAGCAGCGCAGTGAAAAAAGCTTCGGAAAAGATCGGCAGGATAAAAGAGTCAGATCCCGGGTCACCGGATGATCTTTTTCAGAAACTCCCGGCTCCCGCCTCTCCCCTGAACCGCATTGTTGTAAGAAAAGGAAGCTCGATCAACCTTATTACAATCGACCAGGTAAAATATATAGAAGCACAGGATGATTATGTGATGATATATCATTCTGCCGGCAAAGCGTTGAAACAGCAGTCGATGAAATTTTTCGAGGAAAACCTTCCCGGGAATGATTTTGTGCGTGTCCACAGGGGCTATATCGTAAGGGTATCTGAAATAAAAAAGATAGAACCTTATGGAAAGGATAACCATGTGGCGGTACTCAATACCGGCGAAAAACTTCCGGTCTCGAGGGCCGGGTACAAACACCTGAAGGAGGAGTTGAATTTTTAATTGTCTTGCGGTCTTGCAGTCTTGCAGTCTTTTATCCGCCGGGACTGTCTCATAAGCATGAGAACCACCCCCCCCGCCTCACTGATGCTTCGCTCAGTGCAGGCCTTAAGTGGATTCTCTAAGATGCTGATATTCAGCAAGTCCCCTTTTAGGGGATTTAGGGGTAGATTAAAATAAGAAGGCTTTTGAGACAGCCTCTATATCATTTTATTATGCCGCCCTGTTGGCGCGGATCTGTGATCAGTGTCTTTTTTCACTTCAGCCTGCTGCACTTTTTAAATCTTTTAAAAGGATTATACCTTCTGAATCTGTAGAGCGGAACAGGGTCGTACCCATGTGTTCCTCCCGGCCGGCAGCGAAGGATACGGTTGGTTCCCATTGCAAAGCCGTAAACAGGGCCATGGAGCCTGAGTGCATCAAGCATATACTGTGAACATGATGGCACATGCCTGCATGCCGGCCGCAGCCATGGAGATATAGCATAGCGGTATATGTAAACCGGCACCGACAACAAAATGGAAAATATTTTTGTTATTACATCAACCATGGTGCAAAGATAACCTGCTTTGACTGACAAATTGTCAATTGCTGCAAGTAAAATCGATTTGGCACCGGTTTTGATGTATTACGTGAAACATTAAAAAAACCAAAAGAAAAATGACAACTACAGGAATGTGGGTAATTTTTATAGTCATCATGATCCTCAGCTGGGTCGTGGGAGCAGTTTTAAAATCGAAATTCAAAAAATATTCAAAGATACCTGTCGATAACGGGATGTCGGGACGTGAAGTTGCAGAAAGAATGTTACGCGACAATGGCATTTACGATGTGAAGGTAGAGAGTGTACAGGGTTTTCTTTCAGATCATTATAATCCTGAAAAGAAGTCGATAAACCTCAGCCCGGAAGTTTACAGCGGAAGGAGCATCTCTGCGGCAGCTGTTGCAGCACACGAAACAGGACATGCCATTCAGCATGCCACATCATATGCATGGCTTGGCTTCAGGTCGAAGATGGTTCCCGCGGTAAGCTTTTCATCGAAGTGGGTCACCTGGATCCTCCTTGCCGGAATGCTGCTTGTAAATACATTCCCGGGGTTGCTCCTGGCAGGAATAGTGTTATTTGCCCTGACCACATTGTTCAGCTTCATAACACTGCCTGTAGAGATCAATGCTTCGCAGAGAGCCCTGGCGTGGCTTTCCACTGCAGGGATAACATCATATCAGAATCATCCGCAAGCCGAAGATGCACTTAAATGGGCTGCTTCTACTTACGTTGTCGCCGCACTCGGATCGCTGGCAACATTGCTTTACTACGTGATGATCTTCATGGGCGCAAGGGACGAATAAGATATGAAGTAAGAACATCCGAACAACAGAATGAAGAACCAGGAACATACTTCTGCATTCTTACTTCGATTGTTCTGAGTTCTTATTTCAGAATTAACGCCCTTCCACTTCGAGCCAGCGTGTTGCTTTTTTTATGACACGCACAGTAAGCCAGATGCCGGCAGCGGCAACGAAAAGCCACATCCATACAGGAGTAACAGAGAATTTCTCAGTCAATATGAAATTTCTTGATATGTCGAGCACTGCAAAGACTGCGAAAACATTGAAAAAACTGTTGTATTCCCTTTTCAGAACATTCCTGAATGAAAAGGGCAGGGTGCAGGAGACATACCTGACATGAAAAGGGATAAATGATTTTACCTTTTCGGAATATTTATCGTAAGACTCACCGAATTTCCTGCGAAGGAATTGTTCTTCGGCAAAGATTATCCGCTCATAATACAACCAGTAAACAAGGAAAAAGACAACAGTAAACCAGGCTGACCTGAGAAACAGAACGGGCCCGAGCCACATCAGCAGGTTACCTACATATAAGGGGTGCCGGATAACAGAATAAATTCCTGTAGTATTCAGCTCGTCGGCTACCTGTCCTGCGGCAGTATTGCGTCCGGAAGTGTTTTTTGGAGTATAGCCGACAGTAAATACCCTGATAAGCTGGCCCGCCATGCTGATCCCGAAAAAGATCATTTCATCCCTCAGGTCGAAAATAATAGCCTGCCTGTTGCCAAGATAAAGCATTAACAGTCCGGCAAGGATAATTACCACAGGCAGCCAGCTTCTTCTTTTAAAGAGCCAGTTGCCACTATTCTCAAATTCATGTACTAATGCCATACGGGGAATTTATGCTGCAAAAGTAGGAAATTTTCAGAAACTGAATTTTATCCTGAGATAGCACAGGTTAAGCAATGTTTTTGAATTTCCCATTTTGCCGTCGAAATGCTGCCATATAATTGAGAAATCGAGGTTTTCGGCAAGAGAATAATCGACAGAAGGACCGGCAAAATACCCGTCGAGGTCGGGAAACCACATTCCGGAAATCCCCACATTAAGTAATGGTGTTGCCGCCCAGGTGAACTGGCCGAAGGCTGTAAACCGGGAAAATGCAAGATCCTTTGCTGAAAGGTCTCCGGCATAGAGGCTTGTGAAGCTGCCCGGCTTCAACGGATTATTGCTGTACATAAGCTGCCCCTGCAGCATCGAATTATCACTGAATATTTTATCGGCTCCTGCCGTGATTATTATCGTCCCTGTTGTATCGGAATATGATCGTAAAGTATGAAACCAGGTTCCTTCACCTCTGAATGATACGGATCCTAATGAACCCGACCAGCCGGCACCGGCCACAATATCTGAACCATCAGCATACCCGGCGAGCATCTGGATGTCGTATCCCCATTTATTAAATCTTCCGAGCCCTGCCAGTGTCAGTTTTTCATCGCGGTTCAGCTTTGCCGCCACTTCGAAGGAAGAGGCCGACGTGGGGTAGTACTGCAGCCTTATGGCATCGCTCCCCGGGCGCTCAACATAATCAATATCAAAAAAAGAATAAGCATTGAAAATATCATTTGGATTCCAGACAAACGTCTGTCCCCAGTTGATCCTCTGCCTGCCAATCCTTGCCTGGAATTTGTTGAAGTTGAAATCGAGCCAGAGCCTGTCGACAGTGGTATTCAGGAAGAAGGAATTCTCGTTCATGATGTTCCACGACATATCTGCAAAACCGGGGTCCATGCCTGTAAGTTCGGCATAACCCCTGCCCATGCTCTTCACCATATCACCTGTAAAAAGGCGGTTCCGGATTTCGGCTGAAAAAGTGATCTTATTGCCCAGGAAAGCCTTGAAGTTAAGGCGGTTATGAAGCAGGTTCTCGAACAGGATAGTTTTCGATAACGAATCGAACATGGCGCTTTCCATTGTAGTCAGGTAGCCGTTCAGTTCAATGGCCTTCTGCTTCTCCTGGGCAGAAAGAATTGTGCCGTAAAGAACAAAAAGAGCCAGAAAGGAAATCAGCTTTTTCATCAGGCAAGTCATCTGTTTCATTCTCTTACGTCGTCCGAGACCATTTTACCGTCTTCGAGAGTGATAACCCTGTGTGCCATTTTCATGACCCGCGGATCGTGTGTCGAAAATATAAAAGTGATCTTTTCCTCATGGTTGAGCTTTTCCATTATTTCGAGGAGTGTCGATGCCGATTTTGAATCGAGGTTTGCTGTAGGCTCGTCGGCAAGCACGAATTTTGGCCTTGATGCCAGTGCCCTGGCCACTGCCACCCTCTGCTGCTGGCCCCCTGAAAGCTTTGCCGGCCGGCTGTTATACCTGTCGGCAAGACCGATAGCTTTCAAAAGCTCGAATGATCTTTCCTCCCTATCCTTTTTCAGCCATTTCTGCAACGACATAATGAATTCAACATTCTCCTTTGCAGTAAGCACAGGAATAAGGTTATACGATTGAAAAACAAATCCTATATTCCTCATCCTGAAGTCAATAAGTGCCGACGACCTGAGGGTCGAAAGATCGGTCCCGTCGATCAGTATCTGGCCCGAGGTGGGCATATCGAGACCACCAAGCATGTTCAGCAAAGTTGTCTTTCCTGATCCCGACGGTCCGACGATGGCTGCAAATTCTGCCTCCTGAAAATCGAGATTAATGCCATTCACGGCATGTACTTTGATGTCGCTGGAGCTGTATATCTTGTGGAGGTCTTTGATTTCGATGACTTTCATGTTCTTGATTATTAGGTTTATTCTGTTCTTATTGCTTCAACCGGATTTAGTTTCAGCGCTTTGCGGGCAGGATATATCGATGCAAGGATCCCTGTCATCACTATCAGTATGGTTGTCGTCACAAAAAATCCCGTATCGATAGTGGGAAAGAGATGTGCGCTGTAGCCAAATGCTTCCATCCCTTCAGAATATTTCATCAGGTTTATTCCGTTTTTCTGTGTTGCTTCAATCACCGCCTCCGCAATACCCATACCTGCAAATCCGCCTATTATTGAGAGGAATATGGATTCGAACATTATCATGCCGAAGATCTTTCTTCTGTTCATTCCTATAGCGGCAAGCATGCCGAGCTCTTTTGTCCGTTCCAGGACGGCCATAAGCATGGTGTTGACTATGCCGAAAGCCAGGGCTGCCAGGATAATCACCATAAAGACTCCATAGATCTGTCCCATGAAATCGGCTATCATAGCCAGGTCGGGGAAGATCTCCTTCCAGTTGAGGACTTCATATCCCGGAAGCGCCTCGCGGGCCTGTAAAGTTATTTTGTCGCTAAGGTCAGTATTGTCAA
>JAKLFN010000179.1 GCA_022711195.1 Bacteroidota bacterium | reverse complement strand
AGTATCGATATGCGGCGTATCGGCCGCTATTGCAACTGCCGGGGCTATAAACGGAGACAAGAAGAAACTCTCCTTTATAATTTCACTGGTACTTATCATAGCTATCCCAATGATGCTGTTCATGCCGGCACTGGCGAAACTGCTGGGTCTGTCGGATACAGTCACCGGGGCCTGGCTGGGAGGGACAATAGATACTACAGGTGCCGTTGTGGCTGCAGGAACAATAGCAGGTGAAACAGGACTTAAATATGCTACAATCGTTAAGTTCTCCCAGAATGTTCTTCTTGGTCTGGCAGCATTTGCAATCTCAATATTCTGGGCATACCGCTCGAGGGGAGAAAACAGTGCAGCAAAGAAAGTGTCCGGGAAAGTTATCTGGGAGCGTTTCCCGAAATTTGTCCTCGGGTTTATCCTGGCATCTATTGTATTTTCCTTCTTCCTTAGCCCCGAGACGGCCAAGGCTTCAGGAAAGATAATAAAATCGTTCAGCGCCTTCTGGTTCAACCTGGCTTTCATAAGCATTGGCCTCGAGACACGCTTTGCCGACCTGAGAGTGAAAGAGTACAAAAAGCCTTTCTACAGCTTCCTGATAGCACAGACTTTTAATATTCTCTTTACCCTGGGAGTGTCATGGGTTCTTTTCCAGATAATTGCTTCAAAGTTATAGTATCTGCGAAAGAAAGGTTTATAATGATCAGGGACGCGGCAGAGATGCCCGTCCTCATCCGATTTTTATCGATGTCATCGTAATTGAACCTGCCACAGCTTTGTCATTGAAGATAATAATATCATCTTCTTCATCCTTCAATGAAAGTGCATATAAAAGCGGCAGGAAATGTTCCGGCGTTGGTACTGCCAGTTCAAAGGCCCTGCCCTGTGACTTGTACCCGATAAGACTTTTATGATCGTCTTTCAGAATGTAGTTTTTCATTCTTTCACTGGCTTCAAGCGCCCAGTCGAAAGCATAATTATCTGAATAAAACTTATCCCAGGCTACCATTGGCAGGTTATGGACCATATTGCCGCTCCCGATAATAAGGACTCCTTTCGTGCGCAGAGGAGCCAGCTCTTTTCCCAGGTTATAATGAAAATCAGGATCCTTGTAATAATCGAGGCTCAACTGTATAACAGGCACATCGGCCTGTGGAAACAGGTGTTTTATGACGCTCCATGAACCATGGTCGAGCCCCCATTTAAGATCCGGTTCAACATCCGTCACGGTTATGAGCGATTTCACATTAACAGCCAGACCGGGACTTCCGGGAGCAGGGTATTGTACCTTATAAAGAGCTTCAGGAAAACCACCGAAATCATGTATGGTTCGCGGGCTTTCCATCGCTGTAACAAAAGTACCGCGTGTTTCCCAGTGTGCCGACACACAAAGTATGGCTTCAGGCTTTGGGATTGATTTTCCGATATTACGGAATCCCTCAACAAATTCATTCTCTTCGATGGCATTCATCGGACTTCCATGTCCTAAAAAGAGAACAGGCATTTTTTGTGTAACGCGTCCTGAAGGAAATACTTTATTGTCGGAATTAAGATTCATGGTCTCAAAGTAAGAATAAATTTATTAGAAAATTCACTATTTTGGTTGTCTTAACAGCTGTGCTATGAGCAGAGGCTTTGTAAAGGAAGACGACCAGGAAGAAGTTCCGATAGTTCCCCGGAGGGCATATCTCCCTGATGGTGTACCAAATCTGGTGACACGGGCCGGAATGGAGCAGCTGCTGGCAGAAAAAAAGGCGCTGACCGGGGAAAAGAACAATCTCACCGGGAACAACGAAAATGAAAGACGGATCGCACTAAACCTTATTAATGCAAAATTAAATTTGCTGAATGGCAGGATTGCTGAAGCCAAAGTTGTCGACCTGACAGAACAACCACAAAATGAAATACGATTCGGCGCTACCGTAACACTGGAGATCGGGGCACAACATAAAAAACAGGTTTTCCAGATCGTTGGTGTTGATGAAGCAGACCTGTCGAAAGGAAAAATATCATTCATTTCTCCACTGGCCAGGGTACTGATAAACAAAAAAGAAGGAGACCATGTCTCTCTCAACAGGGAGAAGGAAACACTCGTCTATAAAGTATTGAAGATCTCTTACCTGTGATCAATTCTTATATTTAAGACCTCTCAGGAAGTCGAATACTCTACCTTGAAATTATCTTTTTCTCTTCGGGAAGAGATGTTTTCAGTCCTGAATAGTCGATATCCCTTACATTTTCAACAATCAGTCCACGCTGGCTGTCGAGGTTGCAATTTTTAAAGCTGACATCGTAGACAGGACTATCGGGAAGCCCGTGAATAATGCCAAGTGAGTTTACCTTGCCTGAAACATTTACAAACCGTATATTCCTGACAACCGTCAGGACTTTTGCCGGCGGTGCAACAGGGGGGACCATCCTCCATTCAAGGTTGAACTCAAAAGCCTGTTTTGCATCCCTGATCCTGATATTTTTATATAAAATATTCTCGACAACACCACTACGGCTCGGTTGCGACTTAAACCTTATCGGAGCCCAGTTCCCTGAGTCCACATCACAGTTCACGATCTTCACATTCCTTATACCTCCTGATACTTCGCTTCCCATTGCCACTCCTCCATGGCCATAGCCAAACCTGCATTTCTTTACAATTATATTCTCACTGGGCCTGTTAACCCTTAACCCGTCTTCATCCTTTCCTGACTTTATGGATATGCAATCGTCATTGTCATCGATATAGCAGCCGGTCACCAGGACTCCATTGCTGGAATCTATATCAATACCGTCTGAGCTGGGAATGGTATGAGCTGCACGGATGTCCAGGTTTTTTACGAGTACATCCTTGCAATAAAGAATATGAAGACCCCATACTGACTGGTCGCGAAGCTTCAGTCCGGATATCTGAACATTATTGCAGTTCTGGAAGCATATCATTCGTGGTCTTCCCACCCTGGGGATACGCATAATGCTGTCGCGCGCAGCCTGTGAGAGCTGCTGCCTTGGTGCTCCTCCCTGGCGGAAAAAAGAAGGCCATTCTGTGCCTGAACCATGAATCGTTCCTTCACCATAGATCTTCACATTATCAACATCTATAATATTTACAAGTGCTGAGGTCCAGGTTCTTTCGATGCCCTCCCACCTTGTACTTATCTGCTGGTAATCGGCCTGGTTGACCGAACCTTTCAGCATACCTCCTTCGGCGATGTATAGATTTACACCCTTTTTCAAATATATGGCCCCGGTGATGAATTTTCCACTGGGCACGACTACCGTACCGCCGCCGTTCCCTGAGCAGAGGTCGATTGTCTTTTGTATAGCAAGAGTATTCATGGTAATGCCATCTCCAACAGCACCGTAACGGGTAATATCATATTTCTTTGATGCTGATGATGGCGTTCCGGCAGCGGCCAGGAACAACAGAAGTAATGAAACCGAGAACAGGGTTCTCCTGTACATAATGATTTTTTTTAATTGTCAATATTAAGAATCTTTCAATTTTAAGACAGAGATGCTAATCATGCTATCATGCTCTGTAAGAAAAGCCTCCAGATCAGAAAATGAATCCGGTGCCGATCGTTTCAGGCGGTTACTGTTCAATATAAAATACTGATTTCAGCGCCCCGAGCGACAGAGGAACGGTTGTTACTGACTGTCCGGCTGCCTCTGATACATTTACATTCAGATCTTCTCTTTCTCCGGTATGAGGATCCCAGAGGGCAAGGCTCTTTTTACCTCTTAAAATAATACTTGTTTTAACCGGCTCGTTTGTCGAATTAGCTATAAAATAGATATCCTTACCATCTTTTACTTTATGTATATAGGTCACTGCGCCATCATATTTCATATTCATCCTGACAGGCCATACCGGCTCCATTTGTATCCTGACATCACGAACAGGCAGTGCTTCATTAAGTACATCTGTAACCATCTTTGGATCGGGACGCGGTAAGAAGTATGATTTTCCTCCGGCATCATTCCTGTAAGCAAAGTAAGTCTTGAAATCATCGGTATATGCACGGATGGCAGCTTTCATAGGGCCATATTCGGGGATCCCAAAAATTTCACCCATGATCTTTTGTACTTCCCTGTCTTTCCCTGATTCGGCGGAATATTTTGGCAATAGTGTTGTAGCAATGACTGTCCCGCCGGCAAGATAGAACTCTTTAACCTTTTGAGCGGTTTTCAATGAGATTGTTTCACATCCGGGAAGAATTAAAACCCTGAAAGATTCCCTGTTTACTTTATTGTCAATAGTAAGCTGTCCGTTTTCGATAATACATTTATCACTCAGGATCTCAGGGTGGATATAAGTATAATCGGTCTGCATGCCCCTGAACAGCATTTCACCCATTTCCATATAGTTATTTTCGGGTGTTACGATCCCGCCTTCGAGAGCATAATAGAATCCTGCATCGACTTTTCTGGCAGGACCGCCGGTAACAGGTTCAACACCTGTCGGGTGTGCAAATTTATATTTTGCCTGGAGTGTTGCAACAGGGTACAGCATTGCAATATCCGCTACATGACGGCCACCACGGAGCAGATACTGTGTACGACCAATGAACTGTCCCATTTCGGGTGATTCAACAGCCCGGGGCCGCCAGCCTGTCTGCTGGTTAATACCCATGGCA
>JAKLFN010000178.1 GCA_022711195.1 Bacteroidota bacterium | reverse complement strand
GCTTTATCCGGTACACCAGGTGCCTTAACAGCAGGAACCTCCACCTCTGAAGGAAGCCATTTCTGGCTAAGTCCTGCAAATGCTTTTTCAACCTGAGCCTGGGTTACATTACCCGTAACAAGAAGTTTTGCTTTCGAAGAGGAGAAAAACTTCTGGTAATAATCTTTCAGGTCGTCGATAGTAATACCTGATACTGATTCTTCAGTTCCTGAGGCATCGATAGCAAGTATATTATCATTCCCGAACATAAGCTTGTTAAGCGTTGATGATGCAAGATAGCTCGGGCTGGCCTGATTTCTTTTTATACCATTTATCACACGGCTTTTGGCCAGTGCAAACTGTTCCTCGTCCCATCTTGGCTCCAGGAGCATCTCTTCAACCAATGCGATAGTCTTTTCAAAATTCTTGGTTAGAGTACTTACCGATATCGATATATCATCTTCTCCGGATCCGATCCTGATCGAAGCGCCAAGAAGACCGATTGCATCTTCCAGTTCTTCAGGAGTCTTGTTTTTGGTCCCCTCATTCATAAGCGATGCAGTCAGACTTGCAAGACCTGCCTTCGATATCTCTTCAGCAAGATGTCCGCCATCAATGGATATGGTGTACTGGACAAGAGGCAGCTCGTTATGCTCGATACCCCATACCTTCATACCGTTTGGAAGAGCTGAAGACCATACCTGCGGAATGGTTACTGTAGGATCAGGGCCCGGAACCGGCTTGACTGACCTGTCGATTTTTGTCTGAGTCTTGACGATCGGCTCTTCGGCAATATCTTCAAGTTTTACCTCTGCGGCTTTAGTGACATCTTCTTCAATAATACCTGCATTCACCGAACCTTCGGCAATAAGGTTGACTTCACCTTTTGGAACAAAGCTTGTCTCAATAAAATTCTTCCCTTTGATATACTTTTCATATACATTCTTAATGTCGGCCATTGTAACAGACCTGACAGCTTCAAGATCCTTCTGGAAATAATAAGGATCGCCAGTGTTCATGGTATATTCAGCAGAGAGGAAAGCCTTTCCCTGGACACTTGCAAACTGGCTGTAAAAGCGTGTTTCATTCTGGGCCTTTATCCTTGTAAGGTCGTCTTCGGTAAAGCCTTCTTTTTCAAATCTTTCAAGACCTTCAAAAATTGCTTTTTCAACTTCGGTAAGGCTGACGCCCGGGTTTGCCGTCACAGAAATGGAGAATGTGCCTGCCAGTTCCTGTGATCCGTTTCTTGCCATAACACGTGAAGTGAGCTTCTTTTCCTTGACAAGAACAGTATAGAGAGGAGCCTTCTTGGTATTGGCGAGGATCTCGCCGAGGAAATTCAATGCATAGGAATCTTTTGAATAACGCTCAACTGTCGGGAACACCATTGTCAGCTGAGGGGCTTTGGCGAAATTATCTTCGTGATAAACTCTTGCGGTACTGGTGAGATTTACGGGCATGGGACCACGTTTTTCGATAGGATCGCCTGAAGGTATCTCTCCGAAATATTTCTCGACCAATGCTTTCACTTCTTCGATATTTATATCTCCCGATATTGACAGTGTGGCATTGTTGGGTGCGTAAAATTTCTTATGGAATGCTCTTACATCCTCAACGGTAGCACTGGTAAGGTCTTCCATCTCGCCTATGGTTGTCCAGCTGTAGGGATGTCCTTTAGGATAGAGTGTTCTGGACATAATAACAGAATTAAAACCATAAGGACTGTTATCATAACTCTGGCGTTTTTCGTTCTGAACCACATTCTGCTGATTCACAAGCGATTTTTTTGTAACGGTGTTGGTCAGGTAACCCATCCTGTCTGATTCCAGCCATAAAGTCATTTCGAGAGCGTTCTTAGGAACAACCTCGTAATAGTTGGTACGATCCTGGTTTGTGCTTCCGTTCAGTGTTCCGCCGGCACCCTGGATGCTTCTGAAGTGTTCATCTTCCCCAACATTTTCCGAACGCTGAAACATCATATGCTCAAAAAGATGTGCAAAGCCTGTTTTACCAGGCACTTCACGGCTTGAGCCTACATGATAATAGATTGCGACAGCTACGATCGGATCTGATTTGTCTTCATTAAGGACAACTGTCAGTCCGTTGGGAAGCGTGTATTTTTCATAAGGAATTGAAAATGTTTCTTTTACAGGTTCATTTTTGCATGCACCTAGAATTGACGCGATAAGCAGGAACAAAAGCGGGAGTCTGGTTTTCATGAGATTAAAAGGTTTTAATTACCTGACGAAAATAATAAATAAATACTTTAGAGAACTGACTGTTTGCTAATAAAAAAAAGATTCTTATTTTTGCCCCTGAATTTGCGGGAGTAGCTCAGTTGGTAGAACATCCCGCCGTGCGGGAGTGGCCGCGGGTTCATTAAAATTATTGCGGGAGTAGCTCAGTTGGTAGAGCACGACCTTCAAGGTCAGGTCGTCAGCATTCGAGTCCCGTCTCCCGCTCAAAATGCAATCCCTATATTCAGGCTTACCGAACCGGTATTCTTCCTGAAATGACTGTCATCAGCAAGCAGCACATACTCAAGTCTCTGAAGTTCATATGCAACACCTGCAAACAAAGCCAGCCGTTCGGAAAGATTGAACCATATTCCGCCGGAAGGACAAAAATATAATCCTTCCTGCCGGGTTGCCGTAGAATCAACATTTACTTTTATAAAGCTTGCCGATCCGCCTATGCCCAGTGCCAGGTATGGTGTTACCTTTTTACGGGTAAAAGAGGTCCGGAGATCGAGAAAAACAGGGACCTGGTCAACAGGAGAATAAAGCTTTCTGTCATTGTATGTCTCCAGACCTTCGAAATACCGGCGATAACCGATTCCCAGGCCTATAGAGGATACTTTTCCGATCATTATACCATTGATGAAGTTGATCCTGAAATTGCTGATTCCATAATCCCCTGTACCCCAGGCATAACCCAGTTCAATAATTCCACGGTAGCATTTTCTCCGGCTTCTCTCCGAAAGATCGAGGTTTGCATATGGATTTGAAATTTCTGTTGGTCTGTTCACCGGTGTGGCTGCATTGTATGGAGCAGGTTCATAAGGCTGGACTGCCTGAACCGGTTGTTTCTGCTGAACCTGTTGTGTATTAGTGTTAGCCTGTGTCGCCGGTCTTGACCCGGCTGTCGGCTGTGGCTGTGAAGCCGGTGCAGGTTGTGCTGTCTTTGGAGCCTCAGGTGCAGGCGACGGCTTTGCCTGTTGTGCGGGTTGAGTTGCATTTGCAGGCTGACGCCTTTCAGCATATTGGGTTGTCTCCCTTGATGGTGCAGGCTGCACCTTCTGAGGTACACTTTCCTGCGAAGGTTGTGCTGCCGGTTGTGGTTTTGCCTGAAGGATGGGTTCCTGTTCCGGAACAGGTTTTGGCGCCGGAGCCGTTTGTGGCTGCGGCTGTGCTGCTGGTGCAGGTTCCTGAACCTGTACAGGCTGAGAAACGGTTGCTGGTTCTGGCTGTGCAACGGGAGCAGGCTGTTGAACGGATACAGGTTCCTGAACCGGCACTGGTTGTTGTACGGGTGCAGGTTCCTGAACCTGTACAGGTTTTTGTTCTGGTGATGGTTGCTGAACCTGTTCTGGCTGAGCTACCTGTGTGGGCGCCGGCTGCGGCTGGACTGCGGTAACTGGTTTCTCTTCCGGCGCCTGCTGTGGGGCGGGTGGGGTTACAGCGGCAGGAGGCGCAGGGGTAACGGTCGCGGTTTGAGGCTTCTTATGTGCTATACGGTTAAAGACATAGTAATAAAGTGCGTTCCCGGCAGGGATCTGCCCTGATATATATTCAACTGGAAATTTCCAGTAACCCTCTCCCCTGATGAAAACGCCTGTTATATTAAACATGCCGACATTGGTTCCTTCATATTCAACAATGTTTATCGATCCTCTGCCGGTAGCACCCGTTGTATCATCCCAGGTTGAATACCATTTTGTCTGATCTTCCCCGGAAATATCAATATCATCGACATATACCCATTTGACTTTTGAAATAGTTCTGTCATTAAACCTGAATATCCCGGTCCCCGGATCAGAATCCTCCGCAATCGTGCTGAAACGGTAACCAATGCTTCTCCTTACACCCGAGGCCCCCGGGGTGATCTTTGTATCCTGCGTGTTATTCCTGTTATTGCCCTGATTGACTTTCTGCTGGCAAAGTCCGTCAAAAGCTGCAAGTGTTATAAGGAACAGCAATAAAAATCTTTTCATTATGCTTGTACTGTTTAATATGAACACATAAAGATATATTCATTTAAAAGGAATCATCTTCTGCAAAGTATTAATTTTGATCAAATAAAACTTTTCCTGATGAAAACTAATATTTTACCCAGGCTTGTATTCTTTATCCTCCTGATATTTCCGGTCATCAGCCTTGAAGCAAATATCACATTGCCGGCGCTTATAAGTGACGGCATGGTTCTTCAGCGCGATACAAAACTAACAATCTGGGGATGGGCATCACCGGGAGAAAAAGTGACTCTCACCTTTAATAAAAAGGTGTTCAGGTGTGTCACAGATATTTCCGGGAACTGGAGTATCATACTACCGGCCATGAAGTCCGGAGGCCCGTTCTCGATGAAGATAAAAGGCTTAAACACAATTATTATTAATGATATCCTGGTTGGCGACGTATGGTTCTGT
>JAKLFN010000177.1 GCA_022711195.1 Bacteroidota bacterium | reverse complement strand
TAACGCATGGGATAATCCGGGTTATACCGTCGGACGCATCTCATACGATATAGGTAAACAATCATCGGTCGGTATCATCGGGACAAACGGTAACGCCTTCTCCGATGCTGATAACTCACTGATTGGATTAGATCTCAAGCTGGGAAGTTCAGAAATAATGGGAAACAAGAATATTGCTTACACTTTGTATGGAGCAAAATCATTCACTCCTGGACTGGAAGGTGACGACATATCATTCGGAACAGAGATCAATTATCCAAACGACTTTCTTAATTTCAGGGCAGGTTATCTTCAGATCGGCAGGAACTTCATTTCAGGACTCGGTTTTGTGCCCCGCACAGATATACGTGATTTTTACGGGAGCCTGTTAATAGGTCCACGGCCGCAAAATTCAGGCATACTGCAGATTAAGACCGGTCCCGATTTTTCATTTATCGTCGACAAAACCGGCGGTGGACTCCTGACTGCTGAAGTAAACCTCAGATATGCCGAGATCACTTTCCTCACCGGCGATATAATTGCATTAAAATCGCAATACCAGTTTGACAAACCCGACGAGCCATTTGCCATCTTCAGGAATATTACCATACCTGTCGACGATTATCAATTCTGGCGGCATTCACTGACTGTCACCTCGGCCAAAAGAAGGAATCTGTGGGCGCTCGGAAAAGTGGAAACGGGAAGATTTTATTCAGGCACCAGGACAGATCTTCTCATTCAGACAGGCTGGAAGATAGTAGTACCAGTTTATCTTGGCTTCGACGCTGATCACAGGTGGGTTAACCTCAGGGAAGGAGAATTCCTGACAAGAATTTATCGCTCATCGCTGAATTTTCTTTTCGCCCCGAACATATCCTGGTCGAATTTTGTACAGTACGACAATAAGACTGAAAAAATGGGCTGGCAGTCGAGATTCCACTGGATCATAAAACCCGGGAAAGAGGTCTTCCTCACCTTCAATTCACCTGCAATAGATCCCTTTGAACGATTTGCCACGGAATCTTATGAAGGCAGGGTGAAAGTGAAGTATACGATAAGGTTCTGATCTGCATGCCCTTTAATCAACTATCGTCATCTCATTCAGCAGGTAGCCGGCACCGGCAAATTTGTCAATGATGAAAAGTGCATAACGGATGTCGAGGCTTATATTCCGGCTCTGTTCAGGATTAAAAGCCATATCGCTCGCAACACCCTCCCAGGCTCTGTCGAAATTGATGCCTATAAGGTGGCCTTCTGCATTTATCACAGGAGATCCCGAGTTTCCTCCCGTCGTATGATTATTGGCAATAAAACATACCGGTACTTCGCCATCCTGGACATATCGCCCATAATCTTTTGAAAGATAAAGCTGCTTAAGCTTGTCAGGAACATCGTAATCAAATATCTCCGGATTATCCTTCTCCATAATTCCCCTAAGGGTTGTATAGTGCCTGAAATATACCGCATCTTTTGAATCATAACCTTTCACTGATCCATAGGCCACGCGTAAGGTTGAATTTGCGTCAGGGTAAAATACCCGGTCCCTGTCAAATTCCATCTGTGCAGTCATATAGAGAGGATGAAGGTTTTGTATTTCTAAGGATATCCTGTTCAATTCACTCCTGACATTATCGGAAATGAAGCTGCTGACACTTCTGGCGAGTCTGTAAATAGGGTCCTTTTCAAGCTTTGCAAGACTCCCCTTGCTGAAAGAACTTACAAAAGCTGTGAATCTCTTCTCATCGGAAAAGATTGTAACCGGATAGAGCTTGTCAGCAAGCGCCTGGAAATCGCCCTTGCAGCCATCTTTTATCTTTATGTATTCAGGAGCCTGCCATTTCGGATCAAGGCTCTGGCCATAATGCTTCATCACTGCAACAAAAAGCTTTTTATCGGTTTCATGGTTATAATTTTTGAAGAAACCCTTTGCAGCAGCTGCAAGTTCTCCTTTTACGACGTTTATACGCGATTCGTCAGGTGTTTTTTCATACAGAGCTGCCAGGGCCATCATATTTCTTGCCAGCGAAACGGATTCTGCTCCGCTGCTCATAAACGCATCATTAGTAATACTGTTAGCCAGCAGGTAATCCTTCATCTGCGAATAAAGTTTCTCATAAGAAGGGAGAAGATGACCGTATTTTAATTTCCTGCCTTCATCAGCATTGATCCATTCTGTAAGACGCCTTTCATATTCCTGTTTCTTTCCTATTGTATTCATCCTTGATAGACCCTGTATCTCTCCTATCGACTTCTTCCAGCCATTGGCAATACCTGATTTTTTTGCAGAATACTGAAGCCTGATTAGAGGATCGGTGTTCATTGCGGCTTCCATGATCTCAATCTTTTCAGTCTGTATAGCTATCCTTTCCGGATTGATATGATTCTTCATCATGTCGATATAGAATGATGGTACATACTGTGATGTTGACCCTGGATATCCGAAAACCATTGTAAAGTCGCCTTCATGAACTCCTTTCAGTGAAATGGGGAAATGATAGAGTGGCTTATAGGGTTCATTTGCAGCTGCGTAGGGTGCCGGCTTGTTTTCCTTGCCTGCATAGACCCGCCATACGGAAAAATCGCCGGTATGCCTCGGCCATACCCAGTTGTCGGTTTCGCCTCCGAATTTCCCGATAGCTGATGGCGGAGCTCCCACAAACCTGACATCATTGAAAGTTTCATAAACCATAAGAAAATACTGGTTCCCCATATAGAAGGGGCTTATCCTGGCAGTAAAATGTGTTCCTTCGACAGCGCTTTTCCTTATTTCCTCCGAATTTGCATTGATGAGGTTCTGCCGTGCTTCAGCATTCATACCCTCGGTAACTCCCTTGAGAACCCTGGCTGTGACATCTTCCATTTTCTTAAGTATCGTGATGAAGAGTCCCGGAGCAGGTATCTCCTGTTCACGCGACATGGCCCAGAATCCGTTAGTGAGATAGTCTTTTTCAAGGGTGGAGAGCCTTTGAATGGTTCCGTACCCGCAATGATGGTTTGTGATCAGCAGCCCTTCGGCAGAGATGAACTCACCTGTACAGCCTCCGCCGAACGACATAACAGCATCCTTCATACAAGCCTTGTTAACGCTGTAGATATCCTCTGCAGTCAGCTTGAAGCCTTTCTCCTGCATAAGTTTAATGTTGTACTTCTCAATCAGGATAGGTATCCACATACCTTCATCGGGTGCAGCATTTGCGAATAGTGTTGTGATTAAGAATGTTGTGAGTAATAGTAGTTTTTTCATATCAATTTTTGTTGCTTGTTTTCATAATAATTCCCTCTTTGAAGAGCTTGTCCCACGAAGCTTCAGCGAAGCGGGAGGGCCAGGGGGATGTTTTTAAATCATTCTACACCCCCCACCCCCTCTAGGGGGGATTTTCTTTGGTCTTTGGTCTTTGGTCTTTGGTCTTTTATCTTATAAATTCCTTAAGCTCTTTATACAACTTCTGCACCGGCAGCCCGACCACGTTAAAATATGATCCTTCGATCCGGCTGCAGGCTGTTATACCTATCCATTCCTGGATACCATAAGCTCCTGCTTTGTCGAATGGTTTGAAGTTTTCGACATAGTATGAGATCTCTTCACGTGACATCTCTTCAAAAGTAACCCTGGTAAGGTCGGTAAAAGTTTTCTCTTTTTTATTTGAGAGAAGCGTAACACCGGTAATAACATCGTGAACATTCCCCGAAAGTTCCCTGATCATGTTTTTTGCTTCCTCAGCATCAGCAGGTTTACCTAAAACTTTATCGTTGCACCATACAATTGTATCGGCAGTGATAATTATCTCATTATCTTTTATTTCGGCAAGATAATGCCTTGCTTTCTCTCCCGAGAGGTATTCTGCAATTTCCTTACCCTTCAGTTCCTCCGGATATGATTCATCGTAATCCCTGACAACTACCTCGAATTTAATTCCAAGCTCCTGTAAAAGCTGCTGCCTTCTTGGTGATCGTGAAGCAAGGATAATCCGGTATTTGTTCAGGTCATCAATAATCATTTTACCAGATTCCAGGTTATAATTGCCTTAACGACAAGCGAATAGAGTATACCTGTAAGCATCGCCAGTTTCACCAGGCTGCTTGCCCTGTGGATATTCTTATTGCCTGCCGGTGAATAAAGATGATATACTACCAGCAGTAGAGGTATTGTAACAAATACTGAGATATACAAAAGTGTTATCCTGTCGTGGACCAGGTATCCCCAGACCAGGAAAAGCAGGGCAATGGTTATTGCCAGCAGTACAACAACAATGGCTTTTGAGGCGGGTATTCCTGTTACCACAGGCAGGGTGTTTCTACCATAAGCCTTATCGCCTTCAAAATCTTCAATATCCTTAATTATTTCACGGGTCAGTGTTGTCAGGAAAGCGAAAAGGGCAAATCCTCCCACCCAGTAAAAAAGAAAGGCAAGGCTTGTCATTTCAGCAACATTTGCTGCATAATGACGGTAAACTGCCGGCCATTCATAAAGAATTACGAGCAGCGGGACCATTGCAGTAAGTATTGCCACAATTATGTTCCCGACGAGAAACTGTCTTTTATAGCTTGCTGAATAGAAATAGAGGAGACCCGAAACGATAAGGAAGAGTGTACCCATCCAGAAATAGCCTGCCTGTGCCGATACATAAAAGCCTGCTCCTACTCCGATGATGTTAAACAGTGAGTGCCACATCATTGCTTTTTGTCTCGATATTTTTGTTCCGACGATCACCTTACCTTTG
>JAKLFN010000176.1 GCA_022711195.1 Bacteroidota bacterium | reverse complement strand
AAAGGTGGTTTTCGTGAGCCGAGGTCATAATAAATGGCATTGTGAGAACGGAGAAACATGTAAGAAGAAAAACATCTGTATCAATTTTTCTTTCACTGCTTTTCCTGATCAGTCTCCTGGTGACAAGGAAAATCAATGTCAGCACCCCTGTCATTGCAATCAGTCTCAGGGGAATTCCGGCAACGGTCGTAAGGTCGCTGACACTGTAGATTGGTTCGGCTGACTCTTTCATAAAATATGCCACAGGGAACCATATATTCAGGAAGTTGGCATTCAGGCAGACAACCGAAGCGTCAGCAGCGTTAATATATGTATGCGGAAGCAGGAAAGGACCTCCTCCGGCAATGATGAAATACAGTAAGTAATTAAGGAATAAAATTACCGGGAAGATAAAAATATTGAGGATTTTCATATCCCTTTTCTTCAGAAGAAAGAGCGCGCCATAGATAAACAGGGAGAGCACAATGATTTCTGTCTGTGGTTTCATAAGAAATGCCAGACCAAGGAAGATGCCAGCCTTAAGGTAGTCTGATGGAGCACTCCTCAGGCTGAAAAGAAGAGTGCCAAGGATGAAGAAGGTAAACTGAAAATCGCAATATCCAAGCGAAAAGACATTCAGGAACCATGGATGCACCCAGTAGAGGAGAAGGTAACCGGCATGGATATTCATTCTTTTGAATATCAGATACAGAAGGAAAAGATTTCCTGTATCAAAAATCAGGTTTGCCGATTTAAAAACAATGAAGTATTCGATATTTGCTTCTGTTGCTATCCATGAGCATAATTCGAAGATCTGATACTGTAACGGAAAATAAATACCCTGGTATGACTGGCTGAGTCCGTTATTAAGCGTGTTCAATCCCCATTCATGGTATGTGGCAACGTCGAACATGCCATTATGAAACAGTGAAATAATTCTCAGGACAAATCCCAGGACGATCAGCAGCCAGAATATAAATGGTTTTACGTACTTCATTTAAAATACTTTAAAATAATCCTGTCGGCTTTGAATCTCATGATGAAGAGAAGTATTATCATCTTCATTCCGAGAATAAAAGCTTTTCCCAGGTTTCCGGTTACTGAGCTTTTTCCTATTCTTTCCTTATAGACTACCGGTACCTGGAGACATTTATAATTTTTCATATAACCCCGCACCATCATTTCAGGTCCAAAGAAATTCGATTTTACCATGAATGACGGGAGCAGGTCTGAAAGAGCCTCTTTTCTGATGACCCTGTATGTACATCCGACATCGGTTATAGTATTGGTATTGAAGAGTACCTCCATCATCTTGGCCACTGCCCAGTTTCCGAACCTCAGGAACCATCCCATATTTGCTCCCGACCATATCAGTTCCTTATATGTACGTGTACCGTAAACAATATCAACATCATCGATGTAAGCGAGCAGTTTGAGAATATCCCTGGCAAGAAATGTGTCATCGGGTTCGCAGACTGCCACGAGGTCGCCGGTAGCCTCTTTGAAGCCTCTTATTATAGAGCTTCCGTATCCTTGTTCCGGTTCGAGCACCTCCCTGGCTGATGTATTCTTAATCTCCTCCGATGTACCAGGGGCAGCATTATTATTAACAACAATTATTTCGTCGATAATGCCCAGACTCTCAAAATCAGTGACCGCTTTTTTAATAGAATCCTTTTCGTTGAATGTAGGAAGAATGAGACTTACAGTTTTATCCTTGTACATATTTTTCTGTCTTGCTGTCCTGCTGTCTTGCTGTCTTGCTTCGGCCTCTGCGCCCCTGTACCTCTACGCCTCTGCGCCCCTGCGCCCCTATAACGGCATATTCCCATGTTTCCTCGAAGGCACCTTCACCCATTTGTTGCTTAGAGCGCTGAATGCAGAAATGATCTTTTTCCTGGTGACTGCCGGATCAATCACTTCATCAATGTAACCAAGTTCGTCAGCTATAAACGGGTTGGCGATCTTATCGCGGTATTTCTTAACAAGTTCCTTTTTCAAAGCGGAAGGATCTTTTGCTTCAGCCAGCTCTTTCCTGTAAAGTATCGCTACGGCGCCATCGGGACCCATTACGGCTATTTCGGCGGTGGGCCATGCAAAGCTGAAGTCGCCGCCAAGGCTCTTGCTGTTCATGACTATGAATGCACCTCCGTATGCTTTTCTTAAGATGACAGTTATTCTAGGAACCGTCGCTTCGCTGTAAGCAAAGAGAAGCTTTGCTCCATGTCTTATTATCCCTGCGTGTTCCTGGTCAACACCGGGAAGGAATCCCGGAACATCTTCTAGTGTGAGGATAGGGATGTTGAATGCGTCGCAAAACCTGATAAACCGTGCTCCTTTGGTTGATGAGTTAATGTCGAGGACCCCTGCCAGCACTTTCGGCTGATTCGCCACTATTCCGATAGTCTTTCCCCTGAGGCGTGCAAAACCGGTGACCAGGTTGGGAGCAAAGAGTTCGGCGGTCTCATAAAAGCTGTTCCTGTCGACGATGTTATAGATGACCTCTTTCACATCATAAGCTTTGTTCGGATCGTCAGGAACGATATCGCGTAGTTTCTCATTTATATCAGGCGTTGAATTATCGTCAGCTACCGAGGGAGGATTCTCAACATTATTTGAGGGCAGGTATGATAAGAATTTCTTGAGGGCAAGAATGGTATTCTCCTCATCGTCATAGATCATATGGGCCACGCCGCTTTTCCCTGCATGTATTTCCGCGCCGCCGAGTTCATCAAAAGTAACATCCTCATTAAGAACCTCTTTAACAACATTTGGGCCCGTGACAAACATGTAGCTGGTATGATTAACCATGAATACGAAGTCGGTAAGGGCAGGGGAATAGACTGCTCCTCCTGCGGCAGGACCCATTATGACAGATATCTGTGGGATTATGCCTGATGAATTTATGATATTATGAAATATTGATGCATATCCGCTAAGGCTGGCGACGCCTTCCTGTATTCTTGCACCGCCGGAATCCATCATTCCGATGATGGGTGAGCCCATTTTCAGGGCCATCTCCTGTATCTTTGAAATTTTCTTGGCGTGTACATATCCCAGCGATCCGCCCATAATTGTAAAATCCTGGGCATAGGCGAATACCAGTCTGCCATTCACCTTTCCATGGCCTACAATGACGCCATCGCCATAGGTCCTTTCAACTTTTCCGAATTCAACTGGCTGATCGGCAGGTGTGACGAAAGCGTCAATCTCCTCGAAAGTACCTTCGTCAAAAAGCAATCCAATACGTTCACGGGCTGTCAGCTTGCCTTTGGAATGCTGTTTATCTGCCTGTTTCGGACCATATTGTTTTTTTAAAGCTTCCTGCCGTTCCAGATAAGCTTTATAGCTTTTCCCCGATAGATCCATACCCTTATTATTTTACGGCCTCAAAAGTAGACAATATCGTTAGATTCCCCAAAAAATATTTCGACCAGTGGAGAGTAAACCGGCGTATAGAGATGATATTCATTGATATATAGGCCTGATATTTTCGACCGGTTAAATTACCTGGTATTAGCGAAGTATTACTTTTCTTATGAATAAACTGTTGCCAGTATAAATCTTAACAAAATAGAGACCCTCAGGTTCATTTTCTAACGAGATTTCATTCCTTAATTCAGCTTTCCGGTCGTGAATTAACCGGCCATAGATATCGGTGATTACTATCCTCCTGATATCCTGAGCCTCAATGTAGAATATACCATTTGAAGGGTTTGGATAGACACTTATTGCATCGGGATTTGAGACGCGGATATTGGTTATAAGGAAACATTCATAGACTCCCATATCCGAATACAGAGGATCTCCGGTACCTGTATTTTCAACAAGGGGATTGTCGAAACGTTGATTACCGTCGAGGTCTGAATGTGGTGCTGCTGAGCCATTCCCCGCGTCTATACAGGGTGATATTGATGTCAGATGAAAATCCCTGCTTGTTGCGTCGACAAATTCCGGATTGATGCTTATATTCCCGTTACTGCCAGCATATCCTGATTGTTCTATGCAACTGTAAGTTAGTATGGTAGAGCCTCCATTCGTATTTACAATGTCTAGTGAATTATTTCCCCACATGATGCAATTTGTCGCTGTCGATACTGCAGCGCGATTATGTACGGCTCCTCTTGAGCTGGCATCTATATTATTGAAAAAGGTACAATTCAGGATTTGAGCGGTAGACTCACCTCCCCAATTGAAGATGGCAGCTCCGTAGCTGTTTGCTGAAGAGGTTGAATTACCTGAAAATATACAATTTGTAATATATACTCTTGTATCCCAGTTGCCGATGGCTCCTCCATTATATCCTGAATTATCGAGGAATCTGCAATCGGAGTAGATGATCGAATCTGTGCAGAAATAATTCCCGGCAGCACCTCCCTGTTTTGAAAAATTATCCTTAAAAATACAATTTCGTACTTTTAGGTTCGAGATGCCATTATTGGAAATTCCTCCACCCAAATCTGTTTGAAGTGATACAGACCCATCTCCATTACCTCCGGTGATCATAAAGCCATCAATCGAAGAATTATCCATTCCTGTTATTACACTATAACAATTATCCGCAATATCGCCTCCGGTACCTATGTCACCGCTAAAAACGGTTATATTGTTTTCAGGATCACGTTCTTTTAGTTTTGATTCTGTGCCTGAAAATCCGCCATATAACGGGACTTCTTCCTTAAGTTTATATGTTTTTGTGCGTGGATCTGCCGGAGAAACGTTTCCTGTT
>JAKLFN010000175.1 GCA_022711195.1 Bacteroidota bacterium | reverse complement strand
CGGGTAATAGAAGATTTTATCAGGAATAACAGACCAACCCCCAGCCCCTCCGGTGGAGGGGAATAATATGTAAAAGATTAAAATTTGGAATCAAAATTTAACCTTATGTGGATAAGACCAGGTTAAAAAAATATCTATAATGATGCAATCATCTCAGTCATCAGTGCCGTCATACGCTCTTCGCTTTTTGCGGCTTCATCAAGGACCGACTGGTGTGTGGTATAGGCAATCTTCCCCTCGACACCAAGATCGGTGATTATGCTTACTGCAAATACAGGGACACCCATATGCCGTGCAACAATAACCTCAGGTGTTGTCGACATCCCGACTGCGTCGGCGCCAATGATCCTGAAATATTTATACTCTGCAGGCGTCTCAAATGTAGGGCCTGATGTCGAAAGATATACTCCTTTATGCACTTTGATCTTCAGATCTTCGGCAATGGAAAGCGCTTTTTTAATAAGATACCTGTCGTATGCCTCTCCCATATCAGGAAACCTTACACCAATACGATCGTCATTTGGTCCTATCAGCGGATTCGGAAGCAAATTAATATGATCAGTGATAATCATTATGTCGCCAATGGCAAAAGAGGGATTGACTCCTCCGGCAGCATTTGACAAGAACAGGCATTTGATCCCCAGAAACTTCAGAATACGTACCGATAATGAAACCTCTGCAGCCCCATATCCTTCGTAATAATGGAAACGCCCCTTCATGGCAACTATTTTCTTCTTTCCGAAGTCGCCGAAGATCAGCTTGCCTGCATGGCCTTCTACAGTCGAAACCGGGAAATGTGGTATATCCCTGTAGTCGATCTCAATGGTATTAGTCATTTTGGCTGTAAGTCCGCCAAGACCGGTTCCCAGTATTATTCCTGCATCAGGATCAGCAACACCTTTAGCCCTGAGAAACTCTGTTATTTCTTTTATTTTTTCTAACATAATCAATAATCAGTTTATCAAACTCTTCACGATCATCATTAAGAAAATCTATTCCCAGAGGGATATAAAATGCCGACGACCGGAAAGGTTCTGCAATATTAGTAAATTCCCATAACCTGACAGCATCCTTCTCAGTGGTGATGATGTACTTACAGGTACTCTTCATCGATTTCCATGATTCAGAAATGTCGTCAAGTTCCTTCAGGCTGAAGGAATGATGATCATCAAAACGGAGATGCACCAGTTCCGAACACTTTGCCTCAAGGTATTTTCTAAGGGGCAGGGGATTTGCAATCCCTGTTACAAGCAATATACCTCTGTTTTCTTTTTCTTCTGCACTGAATATTCCAGTCCGGTTTTCGCCTTCGCCGAAAAGAGGAACAGGATCCTTATAACTGTAAATTGTGAAGTAAAGGTTCTGGTATGGACGCTTATCTATTTCCCTGACGAGTATTCTTCTCTGTATGGGAGAAATATTTTCAGGTGATTTTGTAATGAGAATAATATCGGCCCTGTTCATGTTCTTCAGGCTCTCCCTAAGATTCCCGTAAGGAAGAAGATGGTCCCTTATCATCAGCCTGTCATAGTCGGAGAGAAGTATTGAATAGCCGGGGGTTATACTCCTGTGCTGGTAACCGTCATCAAGAAGAATGACGCCGGTCTCAGGTCGTTCTTTTAAAATATTCTTTACGCCCCTCACCCTGTTACTGTCGACAGCAACAGTAATCCCCGGGAATTTCCGGTACATCTGAAGGGGCTCATCGCCAATGTCAGCTGATGTTGTGCCATTACCGGCAAAAAGAAACCCGGAGCTCTTTCTTTTATATCCCCTGCTGAGAATTGCAACCCTGAACTCTTTCGACAGCAGCTCTGCAAGATATTCTGTATGAGGTGTCTTCCCGGTTCCTCCTACAGTAAGGTTGCCGATACAGATAACAGGTATGCTGAACTCATGTGATTTCAGGATCTCCGCATTATAAAGGAAGTTCCTTATTCCTGTTGCAAGGCCGTAAAGAAGAGAAAAAGGATAGAGGAATATGCTTCTCCGGTCAGCCATATATTAATGTATGTCGATGAAATATGGGATCCTCGCCTGAACACCATTCAGGTTTTTTAGTTCATTCAGCTCTTCGTAGTACCTGTACGATATACCCAGCTCTTTCTTAAGAAGGTTCATCTTTATATTGCCGGTAAGCTGATTCAGGAACTTTGTGTAAGGATCTTCAACCTGTGGCAGCTCTTTTACCGAATAGAGTGTATCAAGTCCTGCCAGCCTGGCTGCACCGTCAATGGCATCCCTGAGTCCGCCGGTCTCATCGGCCAGTCCCAGGCTTACAGCCCTGATTCCGCTCCATACTCTTCCCTGGCCAATTTCATCGACCGATTCAAAAGTTTTCTTCCTGCCCTCTGCGACTTTATTGACAAAATCGGAGTATATCTTCTCGATGCTCATCTGCATCACCTGCTGTTCATATGTTTCGAGTGGCCTGAACAACGAAATGAAATCGGAATTCTCGTTTGTGTTGACTGTTTCATGTGTAATTCCGAGCTTCTGTTCCAGCAGCTTGCCTGTATTGGGGATCATACCGAAAACACCAATCGATCCGGTTATGGTTGTCGGGTTGGTATAGATCCTGGTGCCTGGTGCAGATATATAATATCCGCCTGAAGCAGCATAGTTTCCCATAGAAATGACTACAGGCTTAACTTCTGCCGCAAGCTTTATCTCGCGCCAGATCATGTCAGAAGCGATTGCATTACCGCCGGGTGAATTTACCCTAAGGACTATTGCCCTGACTGAGCTGTCTTTTCTTTCTTTTTTGATGATGTCGGCATAGTTGTTTCCGCCGATGTTATATTCATTTCCTTTCCCCATAGAAATGGTGCCTGTGGCATAAATGACAGATATTCTGTTCTTTGAATGGCCTGTTTTGTTGATGCCGGGCACCTTTGTATATTTTCCCATCTGCACGAGTTCTATCTTGTCGTCGGTTGTCAGTCCCGAAAGGACCTTGAGAGAGTCATACAGCTGATCGCGGAAAATAAGTCCGTCAACCAGGCGGCTTTCCAGTGCACCTTCTGCAAGATAACCCGTGAGCTTGTCAGCCAGCAGGTTCAGCTGCGGTTCAGAGATGCCTCTCGATTCCGAGATCATTTTCACGGCATGGTTCCAGATCGATCCGGTATAATCCTTTATCTGTTCCCTGTTTTCGTCACTCAGCTTGTCAAGCATGAATGGCTCCACGGCTCCCTTGAATTTCCCGTGTCGTATTATCTGTACATCCACACCTATTTTCTCAAGGGCTTTCTTGTAGAACATGACATCGCCGCTTAATCCCTTGAAATCGACAGTTGAGGAAGGGTTGATATATATTCTGTCGGCAATGCTTGAGAGGTAATACGACTGCTGAAGCATCATATAATCGGAGTATGCTATAACAAATTTGCCGCTCTCTTCCTTGAATTTTTTTAGTGCGTTACGGAGCTCTTCTGTTGTTGCCCAGCCCGATTCCATGATACCGTTCTCAATTAGGATACCTTTGATTTTTGGATCAGATGCAGCTTTGTCGAGGTTCCGGAATATGTCATTCAGCCCCGGAGCCTGCGTCATGGTCATATTGATAAAATCGAATCCGGCAAGCGGATTGGGATCTGTCCTGTCAGGTATAGTGACACCGGTATTCAGGATAAGTACCGAGTTGGATGTTATTGTTACCGGTTTATCGCCTGATGCCACCATCACGCTCAGGCTTGACAGCATCACTATGAAAAAAAGTATCGAGGCAAGAATAATACCGGTGATTGTCGCAAGTGTATAAATAAGGAAATTCTTCATAAGATAAGATATTAATAATGAGGTTTTAAATATATAAAAAACCCGCTTACCATGAAATTGTTCAATACTAATTAATACTTTTATAACGTTCGACAGGACACCGATGAAAAGGATACTGCTAGGTATAGGGACAAATCTCGGCGACAGGGAAGCTAACCTGAAGACTTCACTTGAGAACATTGAGGAAAATATAGGACGTATTATCCGTACCTCGTCTGTCTATGAGACTGAACCATGGGGTTTCAGCAGTGAAAATAATTTCCTGAACATGGTTGCAGAGGCAGAGACCTCCCTGCGACCTTCAGGTCTCCTGGGAAGGATATTGATGATTGAAGCGAATATGGGGAGGCTCAGAAGCGGCAAGGGGTATGATTCACGGATAATAGATATAGATATTCTTTTTTTCGGAGAGAGGATCATGAGAACCAGCAGCCTTGTGATTCCACACCCCAGGCTGCATGAACGAAAGTTTATCCTCGTTCCTTTAACCGAAATAGCACCCGATCTTCTCCATCCTGTCCTGAAGAAAGACATTAAAACTCTTCTCTCTGAATGCAGTGACAGCTGTAAGATACGAAAGTATGAACCAGGGAATCCCGCTTAACGGGGCCGACTCCACACAACGAATCTGATTATTCAAGACTGCACGACAGCAAGACTGCAAGACCGCACGACCTTTACAACATGCCGTTATCGGCAAAGCTGTAATAATCCTTTTCAGAGATAATAAGATGGTCGAGAAGCTGAATATCCATAAGGTTTCCCGCATCCCTGATCTTATGTGTGATCTTTGAGTCAGACTCGCTGGGATTAAGATTTCCTGAGGGATGGTTATGACACACGATAATACCTGATGCTAGCAGCTCGATGGCTCTTTTCATTATCATTCGTACGTCGGTGACTGTTCCGCTGATCCCTCCCTGGCTAAGCTTCATTTTACCGGTAACCCGGTTAGA
>JAKLFN010000174.1 GCA_022711195.1 Bacteroidota bacterium | reverse complement strand
CGGTTCTCTGCACAGCGGCTCTCAGGCTTCGTGCGAATGCTTTGAATATGGCTTCAATCTTGTGATGTTCATTTTGTCCGTCGCCCTTTATATTAAGGTTGCATTTTGCGTTGTCGCTGAATGACTTGAAGAAGTGAAAGAACATTTCTGTCGGCATCTCACCGATCCTCTCAGCTTTGAAGACAGCATCCCATACCAGCCAGGGTCTTCCCCCCAGGTCGACTGCTACCTGTGCAAGGCAGTCATCCATCGGAAGGACAAAGCTGTAACGTTCGATTCCCTTTCTGCTCCCGAGTGCTTTATTAAATGCATCTCCCAGGGTAAGAGCGAGATCTTCGATAATATGATGCCCGTTGTCGCCCTTATCGCCTTTTGCATCGATGAAAATGTCGAAGTTACCATGTCGGGAGACCTGGTCGAGCATGTGGTCGAAGAAGTTGATACCCGTACTGATAGTGCTCTTTCCGCTGCCGTCGAGATTGATAGTCAGGCTGATATCCGTCTCGCCTGTTTTTCTTTTAAGAGATGCAGTTCTCGGCTTTGACCGCAGGTAATTGCATATTTCATTCCAGTCGGTTGATGAAAGTTCGGACTCTTCATTTGCTGTGGTACTGAAGAAAATTGATCTGCAGCCAATATTTTCAGCCAGTTTAACATCTGTATGCCTGTCGCCGATCACAAAAGAGCTTTGCAGATCGATCCCCGAGGCCAGGTATTTCACGAGCATTGCTGTTCCCGGTTTCCGTGAAGGGGAGTTATCGCCGGGCAGGCTCCTGTCGATAAATACTTCTGCAAATTCAACTCCTTCATCTTTAAGTATCTGAAGCATAAGATTGTGCCATGGCCAGAATGCCTCTTCGGGAAAAGAGTCCGTGCCCAGGCCATCCTGGTTGGTAACCATAACCAGTTCATAGTCTGTTTCCCTCGCAATCCGGGAGAGGCCTGTAATTGCACCCGGGAGGAATCTGAATTTTTCCAGGCTGTCAACCTGCTCATCCGCCGGTTCGGAGAGGATTGTCCCGTCGCGGTCGATGAAAAGAACCTTTTTCATAATCTGAAATCCTTTAAAGCATTAAGCAAATTATTGTTTTCCTTCCTTGTGCCAATAGTGATCCTGATGCAGTTCTTCGCTACACTGTTACGGTTCCTGACAATGATTTTCCTAGCAGAAAGAAAATCATATACAGCATCGGCATCAGCTGTCTGTATCAGCAGAAAGTTGGCTTCCGACGGCCAGATCCTTTTCACAACAGGCAGTCTGGCAAGTTCTCCGGTCATCCTGTTACGTTCCGATTTTATCTTCCTCACCTGTCCTTTCAGGTAACCCTTGCCGGCAATCCTCCTCAAAACCGTTTGCTGGTTTATGGTACTGATATTATATGGAGGTTTTATTTTATTGAAGTATGAAATTATGCTCTCTGAGGCAAAGGCTATTCCTACGCGTACCGACGCCAGGCCAAAAGCTTTACTGAATGTATGCATCACAACCAGGTTAGGAAATCTCTCCAGGGAATCTTTAAAGGATGGTTTATCCGAAAAATCGATATAGGCTTCATCGATGACCACAATACCCTGGAAGGAGGTCATGATTGTTTCGACAGCCGACCTGTCCATACAGTTGCCTGTCGGATTGTTCGGCGAGCAGATAAATACAATCTTCACTGAACTACCCGACAGCAGGGGGATTACTTTCTTCAGATCGATATTATAGTTTTCGTCGAGGCTGACGGTGATCATTTCCACATCATTCACTGCGGCTGAAACGCTGTACATCCCGTATGATGGAGAGAAAGTGAGCGCCTTGTCTTTACCTGGTGTACAGAATATTCTGAAACAAAGGTCGATAATTTCGTCGCTGCCATTGCCGAGGAATATTTTCTTCTCCGGTATTCCTTTAATTATGCTGACGGCTCTTTTCAGATCACTCTGATAGGGGTCGGGATAACGGTTGAGCGGTCCGAAGGGATTTTCATTTGCATCGAGGAAGATGCCATCGCTGCCCTTATACTCATCGCGTGCGCAGGAGTAGGGGGTAAGCTCCAGAATGTTCTTCCTGACAAGCTTATCGGTATCAGTCATTTTTAATGCTTTTTAGTCTTATTGTAACGGCATTCTTATGTCCTTCGAGGCCTTCAGCCTGTGCAAGTATTTCAACAGCGGGGCCGAGGTTCATGATACCCTTTGCGGTGAGCTCCTGGAATGTTATTTTTTTCACAAAGCTGTCAACCGATACTCCGCTGAATGTTTTTGCAAAGCCATTTGTAGGAAGGGTGTGGTTTGGTCCTGAAGCATAGTCGCCGGCGCTCTCACAGCTGAAGCTGCCCAGAAACACTGATCCTGCATTGATGACCTTATCAGCCAGAAGATCGGCGTTTTTTGTATTTATGATAAGATGTTCCGGTGCATACGTGTTACTGAATTCGATGCATTCATCGAGGTTGTTCAGAAGAATGGCGAGGCTGTTCAGCAGTGAATGACCGGCGATGCTTTTTCGCGGCAGGGACTGAAGCTGAGTGTCAACCTCCCTCTTTACCTTATTCAATAAACTACTGCTGTCGGAGACAAGTACCACCTGGCTGTCGGGTCCGTGTTCAGCCTGTGAGAGAAGGTCGGCTGCAATAAAAGCAGGATTTGCTGATTCATCTGCAATTACGAGTACCTCGCTTGGACCGGCAGGCATATCGATTGCCACGCCCTCTGACTGAACGATCTCCTTGGCCCTGGTGACGTACTGGTTTCCCGGACCAAATATCTTGTCGACTTTTGGTATCGTTTCAGTACCATAGGCCATTGCTCCCACAGCCTGGGCTCCTCCCGCCTTGAAAATTTCTTTTATGCCGCAGATGCCGGCGCTATACAGCAGAACGGGGCTTACCTTCCCGGTTTGGTCAGGAGGAGTACATATTATAATCCTCCTGCACCCTGCGATAGATGCAGGTACAGCCAGCATGAGAACTGTCGAGAACAATGGTGCGCTTCCTCCGGGAATGTAGAGCCCTGTTTTTTCGACAGGTACATTTTTCCTCCAGCAGCGTACACCTGCCACCGTTTCGACGATCTCCGTTTTACAAACCTGGGCTTTATGGAAAACTTCAATATTGTTCTTAGCTATTCCGATAGCTATTTTGAGGCTCTCAGGCACCAGGCGTTCAGCTTCTTCTATTTCCTCAGGAGAGACGCGAAGATCACCGGTCTCAACCTTGTCGAATTGTTTTGAATAGTCACGTAATGCTTTGTCGCCTTCTATCCTGACCCTGTTGAGTATTGCCCTGACAGGCTTCTCAATATTGGGAATATCAAGAAGTGGACGCTTGCATAATGCTGACCATGAATCTTTTGGAGGAAGAATGATATTTTCCATCATAGTATCATTTTTTCGATTGGTATAACAAGAATTCCTTCAGCTCCTGCCTTTTTGAGCTGGTTGATCCTTTCCCAGAACTCATCTTCACGTACCACTGAGTGAAGGCTGCACCATCCTTTTTCTGCCAGGGGCAGCACTGTGGGGCTCTTCATGCCGGGAAGAATTCTGCAAATCTCTTTTATGGCTGATTCAGGGGCATTCAGCAATATGTATTTATTTTCGCCGGCACATTTCACTGACCTGATCCTGAACAGGAGCTTATCAAGTATTTCTTTCTTTTCTTCAGAAAGCCTGCTGCCTGCAATAATCACAGCCTGGCTTTTCAGAATAGATGTCACTTCGCGAAGGCCGTTAGTGAGAAGCGTGGATCCTGAGCTGACAATGTCGCATACTGCATCGGCCAGACCAATTCCCGGAGCTATCTCGACGCTTCCGCTTATCTCCTCTATTTCGGCTCTTATATTGTTTTTCCTGAAATATTCCGATAGAAGACGGGGGTAGCTGGTGGCCACTCTCCTGTTGTTAAAATATTCCGGTCCCGTATAGCTTTCCTCTTTCGGGATGGCCAGACTAAGCCTGCAATGGGCGAAACCAAGCTGTTCGATGATCTCCACATCTTTGTTCTTTTCATAAACCATATTTTCGCCCAGGATACCGATATCGGCGACCTGCTGCTCGACATACTGAGGAATGTCATCGTCGCGGAGAAAGAGAATTTCCACGGGAAAGTTGACCGACCTGGCCTTCAGCACTCCGGTACCGTTTGAGAATTTTATTCCGCATTCTTCAAGAAGCTTACGGGAATTCTCACTTAACCGTCCGCTTTTCTGAATAGCAATCTTAAGTTCATTCATCTCTTACAAATTAAAAAACCCGCCTGACTGCTCAGACGGGTTGTGATATTCTTTTTAGCCATGAAAACCATTATCACCTCGCCTGAGAGCAAGAATGAGAATGGTGATGCTGTGAAAAATTAATATACATTTCTTTATAAAATTCAGGCAAATATAGTAAATATTTAATAATTGCAAGAAAATCCTCTCTGTTTATGATAAAAATCTTTTAAAGGGTAAGCAAAGAGGCACATCACAACAACCGGAACAGATTAATCCATTATCTTTGAAATAGTAAAGCTTTAGTATTATTATCATTATGGAATATGCCGTTATAGGGCTGCTCATTTTACTGAATGGATTTTTTGCCTTATCGGAAATTGCACTGGTTTCGAGCAAGAGATCCAGGCTTGAACAACTTAAGCAGGAGGGAGTCAGGGGATCTGCTACTGCTCTTAAGCTGCATGGAAACTCTGAAAATTTCCTTTCGGCAATACAGGTAGGAATTACCCTTATCAGTATTTTTAACGGTGTATACGGGGGACT
>JAKLFN010000173.1 GCA_022711195.1 Bacteroidota bacterium | reverse complement strand
GAATCCACTGGCGTCGAAAGAGGGCGAAGAATGCACAAGTACGTTTTTAAGGTAGAGTGAAGCATTGGGGAACTGCCTCAGGAAGGAGAGCTTCACTTTTTCGAATTCGAACCTCGTGGAGATGCTTTTATTGAGCGACCTGAGAATGATTCCGGCAACGGTATCCTGCATCAGGAGAGAGCCGGAGAACAATGTAACAGTTAATGCGATGACTGTGACCGCAATTATTTTCAGAACAGAATAGAATATTCTCATGGTCCGCTTGTCCCTTTTTAATGGCGGGATAACGGATGACAAAGTTAGTTTATTTGAATGAAACCGGTTTAATGCCTGAGGAGGAATGACAGTTTGTCTCCTGCTGCAGCCTCAACAGGGACTTCTCCTTTTCTGAATATTCTCGCCTTCCGGGGGCCAATGAGCTGCAGGTTCCTTTTTTCGAGATGCAGCATGGTTCCTTCGCGCAGGCCAACAACATACACGGCCGGATTAACCTCGATAAATTCCTCAATTCTTTGTTCCCTTGTTTCTCCTGCGTGCCCTGCCGGATTTGCATCGAGATAATGCGGATTGATCTGAAAGGGCACCAGGTTAAAAGCCTCAAAGGAATCCGGAGCCACCACAGGCATATCATTTGTTGTCATTATCGTCGGGCACGCTACATTCGATCCGGCGCTCCATCCGATATAGGGCATGCCGCCAAGGACCTTCTCCCTGACGATTTCGATGAGGCCGTTGTCCCTGAGAGTCTTAAGAAGCTTCCATGTGTTTCCACCTCCGACAGCAAGCGCAGAGGCCTCCCTTACCGCCTTCACCGGATCAGAAAAATTATGTATCGAGGCAATATTGTGGCCGATTTCACTGAACCTCTCAGCAACCTTCTTCTCATAATCATGATATGAAAATGTGACAGCCGCGTAAGGTATGAATAGTACATTGACCGGTTTTTTACCCAGGAAGTCTTTAATGTATTTTTTCGGATAATCGAGATAAGGTTCTCCCGGATTCGTTGAATTGCTGATAAGTAACAATCTCATAATTATATAGTTTTATATTTTGCCAATTTCACTGATGCTGTGGTTCCCGGGTATGTTCTTTACCGTTAATGAATAAAATGTGTTTTCCATTATGTTGAAAAGAAGCACCCTTCCTCCCAGCACCCTGCCGGCACCTGTTATTATTTTTACGACCTCATTGGCCATATAAGTCCCGGTTATTCCCGGCAATACCCCCGGAATGCCTGTGTTAGCGGGTGAAGGATTTCGCCGGTGTTCTGCTCTGTCAGGCGGATTGTAGCACCTGTATGTGGGGCCGCCAAGATAGTTGAATACTGCCACCTCTCCTTCGAATTTGTAAATGGCGCCATGGACCATCGGTTTGTCAAGTATTACGCAGGCGTCGTTTATTACGTAGCGGGTCGGGATATTATCTGTTGCATCGACAATGATATCGAATCCGGAGAAGACCTGGAGGGCATTGGTTTCGTCTATCCGCAGGTTAAAGACCTGGATGTTCACGTAAGAGTTCAGGTGTTCCACTCTCTCCCGGGCAATTATTGATTTAAGCTTTCCTACATCTTCTGATCCGTAAAGTATCTGCCGCTGGAGATTCTCCTCGCTGACCATGTCGAACTCGGCGAGTCCGAGCCGGCCGATACCTGCTGCCGCAAGGTACTGGAGTACAGGACATCCCAGGCCGCCGGCGCCAACCACAAGGACTGAAGCCTTTTTCAGTTTCTCCTGGCCGGCTAATCCTATTTCGGGGATCATTATCTGTTTGGTATATCTCCTCTTTTCACGGGGAGAAAGAATTTCTTCTGGCATCGGCAGTAGTGGTAATAACTTACTGCAAATATACAAAAGTGGCAGAGACGCCCGGTCGGGGCGTCTCTGCAAAACGTAAATCAAAATGTTATGAAAAACAACAGAGGTTCTCAGTCGTCGATAGAAAAAGCTATCCCGATCTCAAAAGGAAACAGGTCAATGCCACCGGGTCCCAGATTGTTTTTAAACAATGGTGTAAAATAGTAGGTTCCGTAAACATTGAAATTTTCATACCCTATACGGGCAGTGGCCCCGTAACGGAAAATATTAAGGTTGAAATCGTCGTCAGACTTAATTTTGTCCTTATTCTCAAATTCCATTACCGAGAATGATCCCAGCTTCACGGCACCGACAGGACCAGCCGAAATATTAAGACGCTGATGATCGGTGGGTATCTGGAATTCGAGCAGGAAGGGGATCTTAAGAAAAAAAGTGCTGAACTTTGACCTTCTGAGAGCAGCTCCCGGGTCAAGGATATCTATCCGGCCATTAATATCTTTTTCGATATTATTATCGCCGCTGAACATGTAATTGTTCCAGCCCAGGCCGATACCGGTAACAAATCCCGCATGACGCGCCAACCCGATGCTAAGCTGTCCGAAATTCAGGTTCACATTTCTCGATTTTGCCGAATGGAGTTCCATAAAGCTGATCTCAGGAGGAAGATTCAATTCATAATCACCAACAGCATAATTGTTAAGTCCTACTTCTATTCCTCCCCAGTGTCCCTTGAAGCGGCTTCTCCTCCTGGCCGGTGATTCCTTGTTGTCGTCCTGGTCGCAAAAGGGGAGCAGGGCATTTTCTCCTGAGCTCCGGTTAATGCTCCTCCCATCGGGGCCCTCTTTAATAACAGGACGGAGTGCCCCGGCGTCATGGCCCGACGCCAGGAAAAAGAGTACCCCGGTCATTACTATTAATAAAATTCTTTTCATGGTGTAATACGTTTTTGTTTCTGATGCCATGACGCACCGGCACCTTAAATAGTTACTCTCTGTCGACGGTTTTCTTTACAGGAGCATTGAAGGAAAGAAGCGTGGAACTGAAATTGACAGAGCTTACAGCACCTGATTCATCAATGTTCTCAGTTATCTGCATCTCCCAGTCAAAGAGACGGTTAAAGCCTTCTACCCCGGCTTTTGCCACCTCGTAGGGCCTGAGCTTCTCATCAGTAAAATGATCTTCACGTAAAATCTTTTCCCTGAAGGTGGCGGCAATAAATTTTCTTACCGGACCGCGGTCATCATTTGTAATTAAAGGAACAGGCCTGATACCCGAGGCCAGTAAGATTACCCTGGATCCCTCCATCGTAACAGCTCCGGGTTCAGGAACATGAACGGTAAATGAAGAAGGGAGATCAACAGATACGACCGGCGAATCTTCGGTAATACCTGTTACTTCTGAGGGGATAGTTATTGGAAGTGCTTCCTCCTGAACCCTCCCCGGCCGGGGAATGATCTGCCTGCTGATTCCCATTATAGGTTCGTTTGAAGCGATCAATAAGGTTACCGGGGCGGAATCGGTTATTTGTACTTCAGTTACTGTTTTCTTTCCGCTAATGAGGCGTGTGGATGGTAGTGCAAATAATATAAGTAGTCCTATTGAGGCTGCAGCACTTAATGATACTGCAGCTATTCTGAAGAGTCTCTGTCCTGGTGAAAGTTTACGAAGAGAGCTCTTGTATTTATATGTTACAGCCGGGGCTTTAAGCCGGGTCAGCTGAATAGAATCAAATATTTGCCTGTTGGCACTGTTCTGCTTCAGGTTTTCTTCGAGTTCGGCAGCCTCTAAGGCAGAAAGGTCATTTTCGAGGAAGGCAGCTGAAAGATATTCAACCTGCGACAGAGGAAGTTCTGACACACTCCTTTTCAGCCTGGCCTTACCTGTAAAAGAGAGGTCAGCCGGCTTCAGCCTGTGTTCAGGAGAAAAATTATCTGTTTCTTCTTCCTTCATAATCAGATAACTGTCTCAATTTTGCCTATAAAGTTTCTCAGGGCCATACGTCCGCGGTAAATGGTTATTTTTACCTGTGCCTCGCTCATGCCCGTAATATCTCCTATCTCCTTATAGCTGTACCCTTCATAGTCGCGAAGTAGAACGGCCGATCTCTGTTGTTCAGGAAGCCGTTTAAGGGCATTATGCAGGATTTCGTTAAGGTCGGTATAGTGTGAATCGGTCAACAGGTCATTTTCATCTGATTCTGCAAGCCCGGTAATTCTTTTTTCCTTCCTTATAATATCTATCATAGTATGATATGCTGTTGAGAAGAGCCACGATTTGGCAACAGTAAAATTTATTTCCGAAACATGCCTCCAGAGCTTTTCAAAGCTGTCCTGGACGATGTCGTTTGCCCTTTCATCATCGCGCAGGTCGGCGCGTATGAAACGGTACACCGCATCGGCATATTCATCAACTGCCCTGTTGTATTCCTTAACTGTCATAAACCGGTTTACAATGCAAAGACGGACTAAGACCGGAAATGTTACAAATAATATACCCCACGCCCTGCAGACATCCCCCTGAAGGAGACTAATTAGTTGTTATACAGGGAAATATGTAGAATATTGAAAATTAGGAGGGTGTCTCAAAAGGTGATATCCATTAACCGCAAAGGTCGCAAAGGATTAACGCTAAGGCCGCAAAGTATTGAGGGTAATTGAGTTTACTTTGAGCCCTTTTCGTATTCTCTCTGCGTACTTTGCGGTTAAAAGAGACTTATGATACATCCTCGTGGGGGTAGAGGGGAGATTACTTCTTCGGCTGGTACACTCTCACCCAGTCGATCTCCATGGCGGTCATGCTGTTTATCGGCTTGTCGAGACCGCCTGAAAAATTAATGAACATAGGTTCCTGCGGCACATCGGTAGTCTGTGTCTGTATTTCGGTGTCATTTATTTTCCAGACAAGTTTATCGGGAGTCCACTCG
>JAKLFN010000172.1 GCA_022711195.1 Bacteroidota bacterium | reverse complement strand
CAGCATAACTCACGAGGAGAGCAATGACACCATGGATACTTCACCGACCTTTAAGGTACTGGAAGCGGGTGCGACCACATTGTCGAAAGAAGAAGCAGGACGTCTGGCACAGCGCCAGCTGAAGTTCATTCAGCATCTGCAGGCAGCGCTGGTAAGAATAGAGAACAAGACTTATGGGATATGCCTTGAGACAGGCAAGCTGATCTCCAAGGAGAGATTGCGTGCTGGTCCTCATGCAACGTTGTGTATGGATGCACAGTTGAAGCAGAAGTAATACCCCCCTGCCGCTCCGCGGCATCCCCCCTGAAGGGGGGACTAATTCAGGATCCTATCAAGAATTAGAGACCGTCTCAGAAGTGGGGCGGTTTTTATTTTGACCCCCTGGCCTCGTAATCTAAACAGACCTTTCTCCTTTTAACTACCGACCCCCTGGCCCCCTAATCTAGACAGACCTTTCTCCTTTTAACTACCAACCCCCTTACCCTCCCGCCGAAGCGGGACAGGCTCTAAAGGGGGTCTAAATTCAACACCTAATATTATTTATTAACAGATTTAGCCCCCCCTTGGGGGGGTAGGGGGGGTGTGTTGATAAGAAGGGGGGCCCAGCCTCAGCGGAACGAAGCAATCCTTCCATTAATTACTACATTTGTACCATGAAACCCATACGAAAAATAATAGTCGCAATAACAGGTGCATCCGGTTCAATTTATGCAAAGAAGCTCCTGGAGAAAATATGTTCACTTAAGACACCACCTGTAGAAATTGCCGTGGTCTTCTCCGACAATGCAAAAGAGATCTGGAAACACGAAACAGGGAAGAAACTGATTATAAAAACTCCTGCGAAGGAATATGATAATAATAATTTTTATGCACCATTCGCATCAGGATCCTCAAGTTATGACACTATGATTATCTGCCCCGCATCGATGGGTATTGTGGGTCGTATAGCCAACGGAATATCTGACGATCTCATAACAAGGGCAGCCGATGTTATGCTGAAAGAAAGAAGGAAGCTGATCCTCGTCCCGAGAGAGACTCCGTACAACATTATACATATCAGGAATATGGAAACTCTCACACTTGCCGGAGCAATAATCTGTCCTGCAACACCTTCGTTCTACAGCAGACCGGAAACGATCGATGACCTGGTTATGACCGTCGTGGAAAGGATAATCAACCTTGCCGGATTTGAGGGAGACACATACCGCTGGATGGAAAATGGTTGACACCAGGATCATAAAATTCCTCAGGAAGCACCATGTGCTGACCATCGCAACCACAGTCGATAATGAACCCTGGTGTGCCAGCTGCTTCTATGTTTATCTTGAAGAAGAAAATTCCCTTGTCTTCACCACTGACCTTAAAACCCGTCACGGAAAAGAGTTTTTAAGAAATCAGCATGTTGCCGGTACTGTAGTTCTTGAAACAATTATTATAGGAAAGATCAGGGGGATACAATTCCAGGGTACTATATCAGAACCATCCGGTGAACTGGCAGCCAAAGCAAAAAAAGCCTACCTGCGGCGATTCCCTGTTGCCATGCTGATGGATACTCATTTGTGGATTGTAAAGCTGGCATTTATAAAATACACTGATAACCGGCTTGGGTTCGGGAAGAAGCTGGTTTGGCCATAACCCCTGAACATGCTGAAGCATGTTCAGCCCCCTGAAGGGGGCCTAAACCCATTACTAAATAAAATTTGTGGTAGGTTTCAACCCCCCTTTAGGGGGGCTGGGGGGTTGGCAGCTCAGTGAGGGGCTGGGGGGTTGGCAGCTTCAAGGGATTGAGCCCCCCCTTGGGGGGGTTAGGGGGGTTGTTAGTTAAAGGGGGTAAAGTGTTTTAAGCTTCACTTCCCCATCTGCTGCTTTAAAATCCTTGCAATATACTTCCCGAGAATATCAAACTCAATATTCACAACAGTACCCTTCTTTATCTGGTGAAAATTTGTAACCTCCCAGGTGAACGGAATTATAGCCACCTGGAATGATTCAGGCTTCGAATTAACAACCGTCAGGCTGACACCATTTACAGATACAGAACCTTTCTCGACAGTAAGATAATCGTCCTGCAGCGGTTTATATTTAAATGTATAGTACCAGCTGCCGCCGGCCTCCTTAACACCTGTGCATACTGCTGTCTGATCAACATGTCCCTGTACCATGTGTCCGTCGAGACGTCCGTCAAGCTTTGCGCTGCGCTCAAGGTTCACCTTGTCGCCAACTTTAAGCAATCCCAGGTTCGACTTTTCGAGAGTTTCCTTAATCGCCGTGACGGTATATTCATCCCCCTTTTTCTTCACCACCGTCAGACAGACACCATTGTGAGAGATGCTCTGATCGATCTTAAGCTCTTTGGTAAAGGAGCATCTCATTGTAATATGAAGGTTCTCCTTCTCCTTTTCAAGTCGTACTACCGGAGCTGCTTCTTCTACTATTCCTGAAAACATTTTTGCCTCTATTTAGATTGTGATAAAGGTAGATATTTTACATTTATTACCTTGATTTCTTCCTGGTCACCGGAAATCCATCTTTCCTCCATGCAGCAATCCCCCCTTCGAGATTATACACCTGTGGAAATCCTCGTCCGGAGAAGTACTCTGCAACTTTCCTGCTCCTGTAATCAGTGGTGCAGTAAAAGAAAAGCGAATAGCCATGCGAAAGGGTATCTGCCGCAAACTCCAGGTTACCCGTCGAAGGCATATTAACCGCATCACGGATCTTCTTCCCCTTGAATTCAAAGTACTCCCTCACATCTATCATCATGGCCGAATCGGCTTTCAGATATGCCAGGTGAAAATAATAGGGCTCCAGAGAAATATACTTATTTGATTCTGAGGATTGGGCTGAAACAGAACCAAAAATACATAATAGAAAAAATATTAATAACAGGATGTTCTTCATACGAAAACTAAAGATGTAAATTAAGTGCATTTAAGAGGATTTGAGAAATTAATCTTTATAAACCCACCCCCAACCCCTCCAGGGAGGGGATTTTTTGATTCGTTTCAAAGTCATTTACTTTCCTCAACTTGTGTCTCATATTGATAAACATTGTACGGTTACACCATTGCACCACTGCACCATTGCACCATTGCACCGTTGTACCCTTGCACCCTTCGTCCGCCGAAGCCTAGGCGAAGGCGGAATTGCACCCTTTTTTCCTATCTTTGAACCATGATCGACCGCCAGACAATAGAACGGATCCTTGATGCCGCACAGATTGTGGATGTGATCCAGGAATTCGTTCCTTTGAAAAAAAGAGGCGTCAATTATCTCGGGCTATGTCCCTTTCACAACGAAAAAACACCCTCCTTCACCGTTTCGCCGTCGAAGGAGATTTTTAAGTGCTTCGGCTGCGGAAAAGCCGGGAATTCCGTCAACTTTATCATGGAGCATGAGCATCTCACTTACCCTGAGGCGCTGAAATATCTTGCAGCAAAGTTCCATATCGAGATCGTCGAAAAAGAGCTCTCTCATGAAGAACTCGAAAAACAGAATGAGAGGGAGAGCCTCCTGGTCCTCTCTGCCTATGCTGCCCGGCAGTTCTCGGAAAATCTCTTTCAGAGCGACGAGGGGATCTCTGTCGGACTCTCATATTTCAGGGAAAGAGGCTTCAGGCAAGATACACTGAAAAAATTCGATGTGGGGTACAGCTTCGCACAGCGCGACGCTTTCACAAAAAAAGCCATTGAAGATGGTTACAAAAAAGAGTTCCTGGTTAAGACAGGCCTTACCATTGAACATGAAGATTATACCTTCGACAGGTTCGCCGGGAGGGTCATGTTTCCCATACATTCTGTGTCGGGACAGGTTCTGGGCTTCGGTGGAAGGGTTCTCAAGACTGATGCAAAGACAGCCAAATACCTTAACTCTCCTGAATCGGAAATATATCACAAGAGCCGGATCCTCTATGGCATCTTCCAGGCAAGGAAATCAATAACACAGGACGACCGGGTTTATCTCGTCGAAGGATATACCGATGTCATGTCGCTTCATGAGGCAAACATTGAGAATGTCGTCGCTTCGTCGGGCACATCCCTCACACAGGAGCAAGTGCGCCTGATAAAGAGATTCACCCCCAACATCACAATCCTCTACGACGGCGATGCGGCAGGAATAAAGGCTTCATTAAGAGGTATCGACATCGTTCTTGAAGAAGGCATGAACGTGAAGATAGTCCTTCTTCCCGATGGCGAGGATCCCGACTCATACTCTAAAAAGGTCAGCAATGAAGAATTCAGGAAATACCTTAAGGAGAAGGAGACTGATTTCATACGCTTCAAGACACAGCTTCTTCTTGAAGAGGCTGCCAGCGACCCGGTAAAAAAGGCAAACCTCGTCCGCGATATTGTCAGGACCATCGCAGTCATTCCTGAAACTATTTCACGGACCATATATATTAAAGAGTGCAGCAACATCCTCGACATACAGGAGGCGATACTCTATCACGAGGTCAACAAGATGCTTCAGCAGCGGTCATTCCAGGACAGGAACAGGTATCCCTCTCCCGACGATCTGCCTGTGCCGCCGCCGGTGATCATAAAACCTGCCAGGCAGGTGCCTTCAACTTATGTCTCCGAGCAGGAGATCATAAGGCTTCTGCTGAAATTCGGAAGCACCGAAATGCAAAGGCATGTCAATCCTGAAGATGGAAAAGAGGAAGTGGTGACTGTCTCCGATTATATAGTCAGGGACCTGGCTTCCGACGGTCTAGATTTCGATAACCAGGTTCTCTCTTCCATCTTTG
>JAKLFN010000171.1 GCA_022711195.1 Bacteroidota bacterium | reverse complement strand
TCAAACTGCTGAGGCCCCAGGCCCCACTCACTTCACCCGGCTAAGTCCCATCGCTTTAATCATCAAATCAGGCAACGCTTTGGCCGGATTGGACCGCTTACGCAAATCGAGGTACCAGCCGATCTTTTTCATGATCGGCACTTTGTGTGTTTCCACAAATTCGATAAGTGTTCCGTCGGGGTCTGCGATATATGCAAAATGACCGGCAGCTTCTCCCATATCGAAGCTGTTGCCCTCATGGCTTTTCATGCTGTCGACAGTAAAAGCGAATCCTTTTGATGCGCAGTAGTTTCTCAGTTCATCGATATTACGGATATCATAACACAGGTGAATAAATCCAAGGTCGCCCCAGAACCTGTTTTCAAAGATCTTTCTGCCAGGCTGGTTCACCGAAGCGATCAGCTCTATTTCACTTTTGCCAAAAAGCCTTCCGAAGGGCCCTGCCGGCGGCTGTGAACTTCTCAGAAGGACTCTTCTCAATTCCTTTTCTCCTCCCCGAAGCCCATCCAGGTCGGTAAAATGACCTGTCTTATCATATACAGTCTGGTCATAACCAAGTATATCGGAATAGACAACCTTAGCCTTTTCGATATCTGAAACTCCTATAATCACTCCGTATGATCCGCCTGATAATTTCTTTTCGTCCAGGAACCAGTTTCCCGCTTCCACCATCTGGAAGATGTTTCCGAAAGGATCTTTTACGAAGAAGCTCTTTCCTCCCGTGGGATCAACCATAGGCGCTGATGATACTGCTGCTCCGCTATTTCTGAAATACTCAAAGGATTTCCCGATATTCCTGACCTTCATCTTTCCTGCTATTATCCCCAGGTCGCCGAGCCTGATCTCCTCTTCAGGGCTTAGCGGTTCTCTGCCTTTGTACTGCCATATCTCGAATCCGCCTCCGCCCTGGAGGTTTATTGCCAGTACGGCATGCCTGCTCCTGGGTTTTCCTCCTGTGTAGGGGAGCATGAGCTTCGCTTCGGCTTCATCTTCAAAAATTCTGCAGTCCATGCCGAAATTCTCAATATACCACTTCCAGGCTTCAGACAGGTCTCTGACACCAATCCCAACCTGTTGTATTCCGCCGATAACATATCCCTTCATTTCTGTGATCTTTTTATGTCGATTTTATTTTATCCCCGATCCTGAAAAAAAGCCATGGCCAGATTCTTCTGATATACAGCATCGTAAGTTCACTGCCGCCGACCAGTATCTCCCGCCGGTTAAGGGCGATACCTTTTAATATCTGTTTAACAGCTTTCTGCGGAGTTATACCGTCAGCCTGTCCGCTGTCCATTTTACCATGTTCTCTTCCTTCACCGTCAAGTGCATGTATGGAGATGTTTGTTCGCACTCTGCCGGGTATAATGACCGATGTTCTAATATTGTTTTCCTTGTTTTCGAGATACAGGGTTTCGAAGAAGCCGTGCAATGCCTGTTTGGATGCAGAATAAGCTGAACGGAGCGGAAAGCCAAATCGTCCTGAAATGCTGCTGGTTGCCGCAATATGCCCTGATTTCTGCTGTATCATGTATGGCAATATGGCCTTAGTCAGGGCAATGGTCCCGAAATAATTTATTTCGAAGATCTTCCTGTCGAGCCACAACGGGGTATCTTCAATCCTTGCTCTCTGGCTTATACCACCTATATTGAAGAGGAAATCGATGCCCCCGGTATCCTGCAATTGTTTTTCTACTAATGAATTGATCGCTGAGGTATCTGCAAGATCAAAGGGTACCGACCTGATGTCCGGAGACTTGGCAAGGCAGGCGTTTTTTACTCTTTCGAGACCGGGTATGTCATTTGATGAAATGATAAGATGAGCACCTCTTTCTGACAGCTCATAAACCAACGCTTCGCCGATTCCGGAAGAGGCTCCCGTGATCCATATCCTTTTGTTATAGAAAATGTCTTTTTTGTGCATCCCTACAGACTTGCTACCAGGCTTACCAGTTCATCATAATCTTTCTTGAGCCTGAAATACTCATCGTTATTTGTTCTGATAAGTTTTCTTATCCTGAAACCGCCATTGATCCTTCGTGCAAGCAGGTAATAGGTCCACGCAAAAAGACCTGTAAGCGGAATTGAAATAAAGATCAGAAGTGCAATCCACCATATTGGGATGAAGATCAGCAGAAGGATGAGGATAATCGGTGTAAGAATCAATGCGATCCCGACTGAGATACCATATTTTACAGATGAGCGGAACTGAATATCTTTGATTTTCTGGCTCTGCATGTTGGGTATCTGGAGAAACGTCAGGTTAAATAAGTTTCCATAAAGGAATAGGGGGAAAGTTAAAGCTAATCCAAGTAATCCGGCTAAATGCCAGTGAAGCGGATGACGTTTTTTGGCCAGGAACCTGTAGTCGGTTTTCAGTTCTTCGGTTTTCTTTTTAACGAAGAGGCTGAGTTCGCAAATCTTCCTGTAAAGAGGGAGGTCTTTGATCTTCAGCCGGTTTATTTTTTCTATCAGCATCCTGTCCCTGAAAAGTTTCGGCAGCCGGATCTTGTCGCTGTAACGGCCATTGACTATTGTACGGAGCTCATCGATAGCCTCATAGTCTTCTTCCGATTCTATGTGAACAATGATTTTCTTCATCTCGTCTGAAAGCCGGCTGCGCAATTCGTTAAGTGCGATCTCGGGATTTTTCCTGTAGCTTTCATGATATTCCGAGACTTCGATGGGTTTGCCGTAAATTACGGTAAGAACCTGCCTGTACCTTGTATAATGTGTAAATTCAAGTCCGACAGGTATTATGGCAATATTCAGTTTAAAATCGGATGCTTCTTCCGACTGGAAGGCTATCCGGCAGATCCCTTTTTTCAGCTGCCGCAGCCGTCTGTGTCCGTCGTGGTTGCCTTCGGGAAGGACCACAAGGCCACGCTTGTTTCTGAGTACGTCGATGGTTTTATCGAAGATCTCATCATTTCCGACAACGCTCCTGAATCCATCCCTGATCCTGTATACAGGGAGCATCTTCAGGAAATACAGAATGTTTGCTATAAATTTCTTCTTAAATATATCAGCTCTTGCCAGGAAGATTGGCTGGCCTTTCATAGTAAAGAGCACAGCGAGTGCATCCATGAGGGCGTTCTGATGATTGGGCGCAAAGATGAGAGGGCGTTCAGGATCAATATTATCGCGGCCCAGTACAATTACTTTCCTGTAGAACACATTGTTATGCCAGAACCCGCAGATTTTTTTCAGCAAAGCATAGCTGCCTGAGTATTTTTCGATATTTTCCTTGCCCATTAACGGAAATTTTCAGCCTTGTGGCTTCCAGGTATTAAAAAGCTGGCACAAGTTATTAAAAATGCATTCTCCAACAGAACTGCAGGTTTATTTTAAGGGATTTTAACAGCGTTTTAAGTCTTTATACCACCATCTATATAATGGTCTGACCATCCTGCCATTTGTCGATGGTGCGTCTCTCTTTTTTTGTAGGGCGGCCGAGTCCTTTCTGTCTGTAGCCTGTAGATAATGACCTGCTTACAGAGATTTTTATTTTCTCATTTTCCGGTGTCAGATCATCGAGGAACTCACCCACCAGCTTTGCGGGGAGACGGTTTTCAGTTACCGATTTTATCCTGTATGTGAAGGTTGCCGGAGGCTTTTTTACAGTGACCATTTCACCTGCAGAAACAGACCTTGATGGTTTCACCTGTGTATTACTGACAAGCACACGTCCCATCCGGCAGGCATCTGATGCCAGGCTCCTGGTTTTGTATAACCTGACTGCCCAGAGGAACTTATCTATCCGCACACTCCCTGTTTCAGTCATCTGATTTCGGCATTTTCCCCAGTTTGTTGTAAGCAGTCATTGTCAGTTCGGTGCCTGTAAGAACAAAAGAAAGGATCATCTCGTTTATGACAGGGATCCTTTCGTTCAATATCTTCTTTTCTTCGTCATTCCATTGACCCAGGACGTAGTTTACCTGGCTCCCTTTTCTGAAATTATTTCCGATACCTATCCTCAGTCTTGTATAAACATCAGTACCGATTACCGATGTTATATGTGCAAGGCCGTTATGGCCTCCATCGCTTCCTTTAGGTCTCATCCTGAAGCTTCCCAGCGGAAGGGCTATGTCGTCGACGACAACAAGAAGGTTGGGTGCCGGTATTTTTTCCCTGTCCATCCAGTACCTGACGGCGTTCCCGCTGAGGTTCATATATGTTGAAGGTTTCAGGAGGATGATATCTCTTCCCCTGTATCTTGCGGGAGCCACGCTTCCGTAGCGTTTATCTGTAAAAAAAGTGTTGGATGCCCCGGCAAGGGCATCCAACACAGTAAAACCTATATTGTGACGTGTATCAGAATAGTCGTCACCTATATTTCCCAGGCCGACTATGAGATATTTCATTGTGCCTGATTGTTATGCATTAGCAATTACTTCTTCTCTTTCTCTTTGTCTTTTTCTTTCTCTTTGCCCTTTTCACCGGCGGCAGGAGCAGCGGCAGCAGCCTCACCACCTTCACCGGCAGCAGCAGCTGCAGCAGCAGCTTCAGCAGCTTCTTCCTCTTCAGTCTTGAGAGCAACACGTGAAGTAGCAACGGTAACGACTGTTGTAATCTTGGGATCTAACAATTCGATATTGTCAAATTTCAGCTCTCCGACCTTAATTGAATGTGCGATTTTAAGGTCAGTAACATCGACGACCAGCTCTTCAGGCAGATCCCTGGCAAAGCCTTTAACCCTGAGGTGTCTTCTTTTTACTATAAGTTTACCGCCTGCCTTAACACCTTCTGCATCGCCGGTAACAGTTACAGGAATGTCAATGATCACCGGTTTGTTTTCGAAGA
>JAKLFN010000170.1 GCA_022711195.1 Bacteroidota bacterium | reverse complement strand
CTCTGTCAGTATAGGCCTGAGCGAGGAGGGACTTACCATAGAGGATATGAACACCACCTGCATGGGCCTCGAGAACATGCTTGCCGCATATCCTGAAATTGACATGTTCACCACAGGCATCTCGGATGAGAACCAGGCATCGGTTTCAATCACCTTCAAACCCGAACACGATTTCACTATTTTTCCCTATATCCTCAAGATCAGGATCGAAGATTACATGAACGGGATAGGAAGCTATCATGCCACGGTTACCGGGGTGGGGAAGCCATTCAGCAATCAGGTCTACAGCGATTATATCCGGACGACTTACAGGGTAATAATGAAAGGATACAATTATGATGAGCTGTACTCATATTGCGAGGATCTCAGGGAGAGGCTGGTTGAAAGCGGAAAGGGCAGGATAAAGGAGGTTTTCCTGCTGGGTGAGAATTATGGAGGATTTATCACCGGAGGCCGCGGTCGTAAGGTATACAGGAACCGGCTCGAAATGGATAAATTTCATCTTGCAGGCAGCGGCTCCGATGTTGCATCGGCCTACAGTGAAGCCAGGAATTACTCGAGAAGCACAACCTCCTCCTTCCCGGCATATATCGGGGGGATAACCGCGCCGGTTGTTATAAAATCCCTGCAGTCGGAGAGCTTTGATTACTGGAGCCTCGGCAATGAACCTGTCAGGACCTCATCGGGGGGCATCGTGAAGCTTAAGGATTTTTCAAAGGTGACGAGAGAAATATCGGACAACACCATCAGACGGGAGGACCAGCAATATGTCATTACCGTAGGTTACGATTTCATCGGCAATTATGAGCTGGGGCAGCTGATACTCGAACGAAATATTGATGAGACCAGTTCCCTGCTTCCCCTTGGCTATACGGCAGAAAGCGATTCCTACAGGTATTCGTGGGAGCAGCAGAAAGCCAATTATCTTCTGATCTTTCTTGTGATCCTTATAATCTATTTTATCTGTGCAATATTGCTCGAGTCATTCACTCAGCCCTTTGTGGTGATCAGTCTTATCCCCTTTTCATTCATTGGTGTTTTCCTGGCATTCCATATCTTTAATATTCCGGCCGACGAAGGTGTATTTGCCGCCCTTATACTTCTCTGCGGCATTGTGGTGAATGCCACCCTTTATATCCTTAACGATTTCAACAGCATAAGGCGTCAGAAGCCTGATCTGCCTGAAGCCAGGGCATATCTGAAAGCCTATAACGGCAAAATTATCCCGATTGTACTGACTATCCTTGCTACAATAGTAGGCCTGGTACCTTTCCTTCTGACCGGTAAGGATGAACGATTCTGGTTTGCACTGGCAGCAGGGACTATTTCGGGGCTGGTGTTTAGTTTTGTGGGGCTGGTCGTATTCCAGCCGATGATGCTGAAGAAGGAAAGTCGTGCAAGTCGTGCAGGTCGTGCAGGTCATGCAGGTCAGGAATTAAATAAATAAAACTCATGCAATATGGGAACAATTAAGAATTTCGAAGATCTTGCAGTCTGGAAGATGTCCAGAGAAATTGTAAATCTTATTTATGCTGATTTCAAAGCATGCAGGGATTATGGTTTCAGGGATCAGATCACACGGGCCGGGATTTCAATTATGAACAACATTAGTGAAGGATTCTGCAGAAGCAGTGATGCTGAGTTCAAACAATTCCTGAATATTTCAAAAGGTTCAGCCGGTGAAATTAAAAACATGTACTATATAGCTGAAGACCAACAGTATATTTCTGCTGACGAGGCTTTGTCAAGAAGAGATAAAACACAACAGCTTATTAACAGCATAAGCAGTTTTATTAACTATTTGAAGCCAGTAATAAAAAAATAAGTAACAACTAACAGGACCTGCACGACCTGCACGACCTGCAAGACCCCAAGCCATGGTCAAATTTCTAATCTCCCGTCCCGTCGCCGTCGTAATGACCTTCCTCGCATTACTTCTTCTCGGCATAGTAGCATCGAACCGTTTGCCGGTTTCGTTGATGCCCGATATTGATATCCCTGAGATCACTGTTGCAGTTTCGCGCCCTGATGTAAGCGCCAGGGAGCTTGAGAACAGTGTAGTGTCGGTTCTGCGGCGGAATCTCATACAGGTACAGGGTATCGACAGGATCGAATCCGAATCGCGTAACGGGAGCGCCCTGATACGGCTCTCGTTCAAATTCGGGAACGACATCAACCTTGCCTTCATGGAGGTAAACGAAAAAGTCGACGGGGCGATGAACTATCTGCCCAACGACCTTGAGAGGCCAAGGATAATTAAGGCCAGTGCAACGGATATCCCGGTATTCATGCTGAACATCACGCTGGCCGACAGCATGGCCGGTGATGAAAAATTCATCGAGCTGAGCGAATTTGCAGAGACTGTAATAAAAAAGAGGATCGAGCAGCTTCCCGAAGTAGGAATGGCTGATATAACCGGACAGATAAAAAGGGAGATATACATAAGTCCCGACAGGGAGAAGATGAACAGCCTGGGCCTGACCGACGATGATATAACCAACGCTGTAAGGATAAACAATATAAATATCGGCAATATCCTGGTAAAGGACGGGAAATACCTGTACAACCTCGAGTTCAGCTCGTATCTGAGTCATCTGAACGATGTGAGGGATATTTTCATCAGGACCGGATCGAGAATAATTCAAATGAAGGACATTGCCGTTGTCGGCATAAGGGAGGAACAGCCGCGGGGCATTTACTATTCGGATGGGAAAAGAGCAATTGCCCTGGCAATCATTAAGGAATCGACATCAAAGATGGCTTCCCTTGAATCAAAGATGGCAGAGCTTCTGGATGTCTTCAGAGCGGATTATCCGCAGATGGAATTTGAGATTTCACAGGACCAGACAAGGCTTCTTGACTATTCAATCTCGAATCTCTGGCAGAGCCTTCTTGCCGGGGGTATGCTTGCTTTCATGCTTATGTTTTTATTCCTCAAGGACGGGAAGTCGCCCCTTATCATCGGTTTCAGCATACCGGCAACCCTTGTGATCAGTCTGTTGTTCTTTTATCTGACGGGGCTCTCAATAAATATCATTTCCCTGGCCGGACTGATACTCGGGATCGGGATGATGATCGACAATTCGATAGTAATAATTGAGAACATTACACAATGGATCGACAGAGGTCTTTCGCTGACTGAAGCCTGTGTCAGGGGGACCAACGAAGTCATCACGCCCCTAATATCATCGGTTCTCGTGACCTGCGCGGTTTTCATCCCCCTGATATTTCTGAGCGGCATTTCAGGAGCCCTGTTCTATGACCAGGCGATTGCCATTGTAATAGGCCAGGGAGTGTCGCTTCTGGTAGGGATCACACTTCTTCCGACGGTTTACTACCTGTTCTACAGGAACGGGAAGGAAGGATGGCTTACCAGGCTTGTAAAGAAGATAAGCCTGAAGAGGATTGAAGAGAAATACGAAGGAGGAATGAATTTCTTTTTCAGGTACAGGAGGGCGACCATGATAACCTTTGGGCTGATAATCCTTCTGATGGTCTGGCTGTTCATCACTCTCGAAAAGGGAAGATTTCCGGATATAAGGCAGGATGAACTGGTTGTGTCGGTTGACTGGAACGAGAATATCGGTCTCGGGGAGAACCTGCACAGGATAAGGCAGATGACCGAAGCGCCGGGAGCGCTTGTTTTGCAGAGCAATTCCTTCATCGGGGAGCAGCAGTTCCTGTTCAACCGCGATTATGACCTTTCGTACACACAGGCAAAGGTATATATAAAAGCCAGTGATTACAGGGCGCAGAAAGAGCTCGGGGATGAGTTTTACGGGTTTCTGGCTGAAAGATGGCCGGGAGCGACAGTGAGCATAGCTGCCCAGCAGAACATTTTTGAAAAGATATTTTCAGCCTCTGAAGTGCCTCTTGTGGCTGAAGTAAGCCTGATGAAGGAGAAGGAAGTGCCTCCCGTTGAAGTGATGACGGGCATTGTAGCCCGGATGCAGGAACAATGGCCGGCAGCGGGAATATCGAATCCGCCGCTCGAAGATAAGATACTGTTGAGGATTGATCCCGACAGGCTGCTGTTGTATGATGTAGAGCCGATGACACTGTACAATACACTTAAAGCATCGCTGAACAGGTATAACATTGGTCAGCTGAGGGCATCTTATGAGATACTCCCGATAGTATTGTCGGGTAAGGAAAAACAGGTGAGTGACATTATCTCTACAGAAGATGTTTTGAATAAAACAGGACGACCGGTTCCTGTAAGGGAGCTGGTAAGGATGCAGAGGATCCATGATTACAAAACCATCAGGGGAGGCATGAACGGGGAGTATGTACCTGTATATATGAATGTTGAGACCAACAAGCCGGCGGACATAACCCGCAGGATACGCACCATTGCAGGACCGGATCAGAATCTGAATGTCAGCTTCAGCGGATCGCTGATAACGGGGCAGAAGATGTTCAGGGAGCTTGCAATTATCCTGGTGGTGGCGCTTATGCTGCTATACTTTATCCTGGCCGCCCAGTTTGAATCGCTTACGCAGCCGTTTATCGTATTGCTTGAGATCCCCATTGATATAGCCGGGGCCCTGTTACTGGTTCTTATCTGGGGCGGGACCATCAATATTATTACCATGATAGGGCTTATAGTAATGTCGGGAGTGATAATAAACGACTCTATCCTGAAGGTGGATACTATAAACAATCTCAGGGCTGAAGGACTGGGGCTGAAGGAGGCCATTTACCAGGGAGGATCGCGGAGGCTGAAGCCTATCATCATGGTGGCTATGGCATCGATTTTCTCTACCGCACCTATACTTTTCAGTCAGGGAATGGGGTCGGAACTGCAGCGTCCCATGGCTCTGGCGCTGATAGGAGGGATGTCGC
>JAKLFN010000017.1 GCA_022711195.1 Bacteroidota bacterium | reverse complement strand
AGGCGCTCTCACTTTTCTTACTATCATTCTTCATGCCGTACCTGGACCTGAATATCTCATAAATTGATGCGGGTGTTTTTGCATTCCTTTCTGCAATCAGCTTAAGGGTTGTGTCGCTGTCGCGAAACCTGATGCCATTTACTTCAAGAGTTTTTTTAAGATCAGTGATATCAGTACTGTCAAACAGAACGGATAGCTGGTTCAGGCTGTAATTCTCCATGTGAATGGCCGGTGGTGTCTCAAACTTTTCAGCCCATCCTTCTTTTACCTTTTCGCCAAAAAACATCACCGGGCCAAAGGGAGTCCAGTTGCGTAACGTTCCTGTGAATACAATTCCCGAGATAATTACAGCAGCTGCCAGTTCCCATTTTCTGTTAAGACCTGTTCGAATTTTGCTTCTAAAATATGTAAGAAAGGTTCTCCAGTTTACAAAGAAAAGGTGAACCACAAACAGGATAAAAAATAAATATGAAAAAATGGTATGCAGCGCCTGCCATTCCGATTTTGTAAAAAGCATGAGCTTCCAGGTGCCCCAGTTTGCTATTCTCCCCGGAGGAGCTATGTACAGGATAATCCCTGACCACGACATGATGATCGTGGATATTACCAGCGAAAATGTAATAAAACTCCTCAGGTTAAAACCTCTCTTTTTTTCCGCCATGATCATTTAAATTAAGAATGACAAATATCTGAACTTCACCTCGCATAAGAAAATTTTTGTTCTTAAATTGCACGTCATCTTATCTGAGTCATTAACTGTAAATTGCAATGAAAACAAAAATCAACCTGCATAAAGTATTGTATATAAGTATCTTGCTTGCAACGGTCTTTCCTTTGTGCGCCCTTTCCCAGGATGAGTACAATATTACTGTTGCCCTGGACGGCAGCGGTAATTTCACAACAATACAGGCAGCCGTCGATGCTGCAAGATCGTTTCCTGACAAGAGAGTAACGATTCATGTTAAGAATGGGATCTACAGGGAAAAGGTAGTTGTTCCTTCGGTCAATGCTAAACTTTCGATAATCGGCGAAGATGCTGCAAAGACTATTATCACCTGGGACGATTATTTTGGAAAGATTAACAGAGGCAGGAACAGCACTTTCTACACATATACATTGCTTGTGATTGCTGATGATTTCTATGCTGAGAATCTTACCGTAGAAAATAGTGCAGGCCCCGTTGGCCAGGCTCTCGCCCTGTTTGTTAAAGGCGACAGGTGTGTCTTCAGGAACTGCCGGCTTCTTGGCAACCAGGATACACTCTACACCGACGGACTCAACAGCCGCCAGTACTTCGATGGTTGTTATATTGAAGGAACAACTGATTTCATCTTTGGTCCTGCAACGGCATTGTTCAATAACTGCACCGTCCATAGTAAGAGGGACTCATATATTACCGCCGCCAGCACACCTGAAGGAAAACCTTTCGGTTACGTGTTTATGAATTGTAAAATCACAGCTGCTCCCGAGGCTAAGAAAGTGTACCTGGGCAGGCCGTGGCGCGATTATGCCAAAACGGTATTCATCGGTTGCGAATTAGGCGCACATATCGTCCCGGAAGGCTGGTCGAACTGGTCAGGTACCGGGCGCGACAAAACTGCTTACTATGCCGAGTATAATAACAGAGGCGCCGGAGCAGATATTTCCCGACGCGTTCCATGGAGCCATCAGCTTACAAAAAAGGAAGCAAAGAAATATACGATTAAGAATATACTGTCACCGGTTCTGCCGATGGAGAAACCGGTTGAAGAATGGATTACCGGTAACTAGCACCAACCTGCAACTTGCACCCTGCAACCTGCAACATGTAACCTGCAACATGTAACCTGCAACATGTAACCTGCAACATGTAACCTGCAACATGTAACCTGCAACCTGCAACAAGAAATATATGAAAAAAACCATAGTATTTATCACACTCCTTATTCTCCCCGTTCTGGCCTTATGCCAGGGAGTAAATAAAAAGGCCGTCTCATCAATAATGATAAAGGACAGTCTGGCCTCCTTTCCTGTTTCGCTGGTGAAACTGGAAGGTTACATCGGTGAGAAAATGGACCTGTGCATTAATCAAAGGATAAAAGCCCAGGATGTCGATCACCTGGTGGAGCCTTTCAGGCATAAGGAAGAAACACGACTGTGGCAGAGCGAATTCTGGGGTAAATGGATTCAGTCGGCAATAGCCGCATACGATTATAACCGTGATCCTGAACTGATGGTGATAATAAAAAATGCAGTTTCGGTATTACTGAAGACCCAGATGCCAAACGGTTATATTGGTAATTATTCTGATGAGGCGGCACTCCGGCATTGGGATATATGGGGACGCAAGTACACTATTCTTGGCCTGCTTGCCTATTATGACCTTACCGGAGAGAAGAGTGCCCTGGAATCGGCACGAAGAGTTGCTGATCATCTGCTTACACAGGTTGGTCCGGGTAAAGCCGATATTGTCAAAACCGGCAACTACCGGGGAATGCCCAGCAGTTCAATTTTGGAGCCTATTGTTTACCTGTACCTGCGCACTGCCGAAAAAAGGTATCTTGAATTTGCCGAATATATTGCACTGCAGTGGGAAACTCCCGACGGGCCTAAGCTAATCTCATCTGCATTGGCAGAGATCCCGGTATCGAAGCGCTTTCCTCATCCTTCATCATGGTGGTCGTATGAAAATGGCCAGAAAGCTTATGAGATGATGTCGTGCTATGACGGTCTCCTGGAGCTTTACAGGATAAAGGGAAACCCGGAGTATCTTGAAGCAGTAGAGAATTCTGTAATGGATATCATCGGTAACGAGATAAACATTGCAGGATCAGGAAGCGCTTTCGAATGCTGGTACAATGGTTCGAAATACCAGACTGAACCGACATACCATACCATGGAGACCTGTGTCACAATGACATGGATGAAACTGTGCTTTAACCTGTTGCGAATAACCGGTAATCCTGTTTATGCCGATGAGATCGAGAAATCGGCCTACAATGCGCTGATGGCTTCGATGAAATACGACGGATCAGAAATAGCGAAATACAGTCCCCTGGGAGGAATCAGGCATGCAGGTGAAGAACAGTGCGGTATGCATATAAACTGCTGCAATGCAAACGGGCCGAGGGCTTTTATGATGCTTCCCGGGTTTGCAGTGATGGAGAAAGGTGGTGACATATATATTAATATGTATGGTACCAGCAGGTTCTCTCTTCCTCTTGATCTTAAAAACAAGGTGATCATTGAGCAGTTTTCCGGATATCCGGAATCGGAGGAAGTAACGATAAGGATTAATCAGGCCAAACCGGCGTCCTATACACTTGCACTTCGCATTCCGGCATGGAGTAGTAAAACAAGTGTCAGTATCAATAATGAAGAGATCGCAGCCGTGGTTCCCGGATCTTACCTTAAATTAAACCGGCCATGGAAAAACGGGGATGTGATAAAGCTTAACCTCGATCTCCGTGGCAGACTTGTGAATCTGAATGGTTGCCAGGCTATTATCAGGGGCCCGGTAGTTCTGGCAAGGGATACACGTTTCAACGATGGATTCATATATGAACCGGCAGTGATAAGGGATAAAGAAGGTTTTGTTGAGCTTAGACCTTCAGCATCGAAGCCTGCTTATGTATGGATGAGCTTCACAGCACCGCTGGTGCTTGGCACCGACCTGGAGGGCGAATTCAGGAATCCCCGGCAGGTTAATTTCTGCGATTTTGCCTCAGCAGGCAACACATGGGGAGAAGATTCGCGCTACCTGGTCTGGATCAGGAAGACGCTGAACGTAATGAACACCGATTACAAAGGGTACTAGGTGCAGGGTGCCGGGCACCCAAAACCTAACTCATCTGATCTTATAGTTTGTTTCCAGTATCCACCTGAAAACTTTCCCGGGAAGGATATATTTGAGTTTCACTGCTGCTTTTTCGTACCAGGCACCTATGATATATCTTTGGTTCGGATGCCTGCAACCGACGATCTTAACAATTTTCCGGGCCAGGAAAGCAGGATTTTTCCCTCCCATTTCGTTTTTCTCCATTACGGCGAGTGCATTCATAAAGTCCCTGTTGTACGGATCATCCTGTCCTGTCGGGGCGAGAAAATTCTTGCGGGCTGAAGTGTTGCCTGTGTTGAAGTCACCGGGATTTATCACCACTACATTTATGTTGAACTTTTTTACTTCCATCCTCAGTGATTCGCTGAATCCTTCAATAGCAAATTTGAATGCTGAATAGAAAGCATGATACGGTAACCCCATGAGTCCTCCTATGGAGCTGAAATTAATTATCAGTCCGCCGCCTTGTTTTCTCATATGAGGTAAAACTGACCTGGTGAGGTGGACCATCCCAAGGAAGTTCGTGTCACACTGAATCTTAATGAACTCATCAGGAATTGTTTCCACCGGCCCTGCGCTATGCATCGCTGCATTATTGATAAGAACGTCTATTCTTCCTTCCTCTTTTATTATCTTTTCGACTGCAGCTTTCATCGAGGAGATATCTGTAAGATCCATTCTGACGATCTTGACAGCTTTATCTGTTTCACAATCACGTCGTACAGTGCCATAAACAATATGGCCTGCTTCAGCAAGAAGCCCTGAAGCGGCTTTGCCAAATCCTGAAGAGATGCCGGTAATCAGTATTACTTTTTTCATTTCTTTTTTGGAGGTATGGATTTGGAAATCCGCGCCAACTATAGCCATAGAATCATTAAACCAGTATACCCAGGGTTTTTGCTGCCCTCGTGATCTTTTCAATTGAAATGTCTACCTGTTCTTTTGTATGTGTTGCCATCAGGGAGTACCTGATGAGACAATCTTCTTTTGGGACCGCCGGTGACACAACTGGATTAACAAAGATTCCATCGGCCAACAGTACTTTAGTGAGCAGCAGCGCTTTGATATCGTCGCGTATAAACAAAGGGATGATAGGGGTTTCTGATTTACCTGTATCAAATCCTGCTTCCCTGAATCCCTTTAGTGCATAACGAGTTATTTCCCATAAGTGACTTATCCGTTCAGGTTCATTTACCATGATGTCTATTGCTGCAAGGACAGATGCCGCAGAGGCCGGTGTCATGCTTGCACTGAAAATTAGTGATCTGGAATTATGCTTCAGATAGTTTATAGTATACTTGTCAGATGCAATGAAGCCCCCCAGCGATGCCAGCGACTTTGAGAAAGTACCCATAATAAGGTCTATCTTGTCGGTAAGTCCGAAATGAGAAGCGGTGCCTGATCCGTTTTTCCCGATGACGCCAATCGAATGGGCATCATCGATCATAACTGTTGCGTTATACTTTTCTGCAACCCTGACCAGTTCAGGCAGGTTAACGATGTCGCCCTCCATTGAAAAGATTCCGTCGGTGACGATCAGCTTAAGAGTATCTGGGGCGCATCTTTTCAGCTTTGATTCCAGGGCATGCATATCGTTATGTGAGTACTTCAGGACTTTAGAAAAGGTAAGGCGGCTCCCCTCAATGATGGATGCATGGTCGAGTTCGTCGAGAAGAACATGGTCTTTTCTGCCTGTCAGCACGGAGACGGCTCCAAGATTCACCTGGAATCCTGTACTGTAACAGAGAGCTCCTTCCATGCCAACAAGTTCTGCGAGCCTTTCCTCGAGCTCAATGTGAATATCGAGTGTTCCGTTAAGGAACCTTGAACCGGCGCACCCGGTTCCATATTTGTCAATGGCCTTTTTGGAGGCTTCTTTTATTTTCGGATGATTTGTCAGCCCCAGGTAGCTGTTTGATCCGAACATAAGTACCTCTTTACCGTTTATTCTGACAACAGTATCCTGATCCGATTCAATTTCCCTGAAATATGGATAGATGCCAGCTTCCATCGCCTTCTGAGGCGCATCATACTTTGAAAGTCTTTCCTGAAGGGTTCTCATTTTTTGAATTTTTCCGCCGCCAAAATAAAAAAAAGTGATCATTTTTAACACGAGAATGGTTAAAAAGTAATTTATGCCAGTCCGGAGATTGTTGGAGGATATATATTAATTTGGACTTTTGTTTTGAAAATTACCTCACTACAGACCTGATAACGGGAATAATTATGGAGAACCTGTACAACTACTCGTTAACAGCTATTTTCAGCTGTGCCCTTTTAGTATTCATTCTTCTTTTTTTTGTTTCAGCGCCTTATGGAAAATTTCTCAGGAAGGGCTGGGGGCCGTCAATAAAGACAAAATGGGCATGGCTCATAATGGAGTTTTTGTCACCGGCTTTGATAACACTATTCTTTATCTTATCTGATGAAAAGAATGTTGTCCAGGTCATATTTGTGACAGCATGGCTGCTTCATTATGTACACAGGACTTTCATATACCCTTTCAGCCAGTCGGGCCGTAATAAGCCATATCCTGTCGTGGTGGTTCTGATGGCCATGGTCTTCAATTCACTAAACGGATTCGTGAATGGCTATTGCGTTTTTCATCTTAAGGATTATGCTCCTTCCTGGCTGCTGTCGTGGCAGTTCATTACCGGTATAGGATTGTTTATTGCAGGGTATATTATTAACAAGACAGCTGATGAAAAGCTGCGGGTACTCAGATCCCAGAATGGAGAGGCATACGTGATACCCCGCGGATGGCTTTTTGAGTATATCTCGTGTCCGCATTATTTTGGAGAACTCCTGGAATGGGCCGGATGGGCTCTGATGACCTGGTCGGTTTCGGGTCTTGCATTTTTTGTATTTACTTTTGCCAACCTGTTCCCCAGGGCCGTTGCATCACACCGGTGGTACAGGAAACAGTTCCCTGATTATCCTTCGAAAAGAAAGGCGGTAATACCTTTTATAATTTAAACAACTGGTGACTATATTAAATAGTGACCTGGGTTTACAATCTTTAATCGTTAGTGACGCTGATCGATTTGTAACTTTTTTCCATATTATTTGGAAAGTTAATTCGTGAATTTTACTTTTACGTCCGAAATTTTTTATTAATCAGATGGACGATTATCCGGCGAATATTTTTTAATCCAGGCTGCGGAAGGATTACCGGTTTTCTGGTCATTTCCTGCTGCACCTGAAGCAGTAAGGAGGTGACTATGACATCACTCACAACTTTTTATTTAAGCGGTATCATTGGCAAGGAGGCTTTCGGCTCTGATGGTGACGCAATTGGTATTATCAGGGATCTTCTCATCGGTGCAGTGCCGGCAGGGCAGAACGATCCGACTCAACAGCTTGTTACAGGCATCAGCCTGAAAATAAAAAAGGAAACAAGATTCTATTCTTTCAGTACTTTCAGGGTCAATAAAGCCAGGGAAGCGCTGAATGTAACCTGCAATGGGCTTGCTGAATTGCCGGCCGATGAGGTTAACAACGGACTGCTCCTGGTAGAGAATATCCTCGATAAACAGATAGTCGACCTTAACGGCCGTAAGCTTGTACGGGTCAACGACGTACGGCTTGCAACGATCCCGGCCGGGACATTTGCAGTTGCCGTCGACATAGGCATAGAAGGATTGCTGAGGCGGATTGGAATTTCATACCCGATGAAAAGAATACTCTCCCTTTTCCGGATAAATATCCCTGCAAAATTCATCCTGTGGGACGATGTCCAGGCAATCGACTTCTCGAACCTGAACATCAAACTGTCGAAGAGCTATGCGAAGCTTCATACTCTTCACCCTTCCGACCTGGCCGATATTATTGAAGATCTTGGAAAGAAATCCAGCGCCTCGGTCTTCTCCGCACTCGACGAGGAGAAAGCTGCAGATGTTCTTGAAGAACTGGAAACACATGCACAGATACATATTATTGAAAGCCTCCCGGTAAACAAAATGGCTGATGTTCTTGAAAAGATGCCCGCTGACGAGGTCGCCGACATTCTCGACGAACTTGAAGATGACAAGGCAGAACTTTTGCTAAAAGAGATGGAAGCCGAATCCTCACAGGAAGTCAGGGAACTTCTCGAATATGACGATGACCTCGTGGGAAGTCTGATGACGACCGATTACCTTTCCTTCAGCAGAACGAAAACAGTTGAAGAGGTGCTTGAAGACCTGAGAACAAAAAAGCCGGAGCCCGCAGAGCTTTATAACATGTTTGTGACTGAGGACGATGACAGGCTCATCGGAACTTTCAACCTTCGCGACCTGGTGGTGGCAGAAGCAGAAACAAGACTGAGCGATATTATGAAATCTGAACCCGTATCATTGTATGACGATCAGAAAACAAAAGATATTGCAGAGCTGGTGTCAAAATATAATCTCCTGGCAGTACCCGTTATTGACAGGAATGACCAGCTCCAGGGAATGGTTGTCGTCGACGATGTTGTTGAGGACCTGATAAGCGAAAGAAGAACCCGTAAAAGAAAAATATCCTGATGACAGCTGAAAAAGTATCGAGGAAGCATTTCTTCAGGCAGCTGGGGATTTTCCTGATGATCCTCGGTCCGGGAATAATTACCGGCAGCGTCGATAATGATGCCGGAGGGATAACTACCTATTCCCTTGCCGGGGCAAAATATGGCTATAATCTTATCTGGACACTCATCCCTTCATTTATTGTACTGGTCGTAATTCAGGAAATGAATGCTAGAATGGGGATAGTGACCGGAAAGGGCCTTGCCGACCTTATAAGAGAAAATGCAGGCATAAAGATCACCTTCTTTATTTTTCTTGGACTATTGTTTTCGGGAATCGGCAACACCACAACAGAGTTTGCCGGTGTTGCAGGAAGCATGGAAGTCTTTGGCGTAAGCAAGTATATCTCCGTGCCGGTGGTCTCTGTCCTTGTCTGGCTTCTTGTGGTTAAGGGTACATATAAAATCGCTGAGAGGATCTTTCTTGTGTTCAGCCTTTCACTGCTAACATATGTCATTTCTGCAATAATGGCCAAACCCGACTGGAAAGAGATAGGCACAGCGATTGTCCGTCCACAGGTTGAAATGAATACGGGAAGCATTGCCATGGTGATAGGGCTTGTCGGCACCACAATCGCCCCGTGGATGCAATTTTACATGCAGTCGTCTGTCATTGAAAAAGGGCTGAAGATGAAGAACTACAAATACACCATGGCCGATGTGATGGTAGGATGTGTTATAACGGTGGTAGTTGCATTTTTTATAATGGTTGCCTGCGCATCGACTCTTCACCCTCAGGGAATAGAGATCAATGCTGCCAAAGATGCCGCAATGGCTCTTAAACCCCTAGCCGGAAATATTGCATCACAGGTCTTTGCTTTCGGGTTGTTCATAGCATCTATATTTTCGGCCACAATACTTCCGCTGGCAACAGCATATTTCGTGTGTGAAGCTTTCGGATTTGAAGCCGGTATCGATAAAAAATGGGATGAAGCAAAAGAATTTTATATTCTTTATACAGGGATCCTGATCATCTCGGCTCTTATCATCCTTATTCCCAATGCACCACTTATTCCGATAACACTGTGGTCGCAGGTTATCAACGGAATACTCCTGCCTGTTGTCCTGGTTAGTATGATGATACTGATTAATAAAAAGAAACTCATGGGTGATTACGTGAACGGACGAACTTCAAACATAATTGGCTGGACAGCTGTAATAGTGCTTGTAGGACTTTCCCTGGCCTTGTTAATAATGCCTCTTATCAGGAGCAGATAATCGGATTACTTATTTTTCATATCGTTGGTCTGACCTGAAGGATCTTTTTGCGACGCAGGAAAATTCTTTACTGAGGCCAGTTACCAGATTCAATAGGCTTTCCGGCAATAAGCGCCGGGTCGACGACAACATGTTTTATCAGCTTTCTCTTCCATGTATAGGTTATGTGAACCAGTCCGTCGGAAGTCTGTATTATTGCAGGATATGAGAACTCATTACCTTCACTTTCAGATTCAAGGAGAAAAGCCGCTTTCCACATTTTACCATCATCAGAAACTGCCACATTAAGCATATTCCGTCCTTTCTTAAGATGGTTGTAAACGATAAGCTGGCGGCCGTCGGCAAGAGTGACAGCATCGATGCCTGAATTCGGATTCGGCAATCCTGCCGGTGACAGGTCGGTCCATGTGCGGCCATAATCGTCTGACCATGCAGTAAGTATATGGGAGGTGGTGCTCCGGCATACAAGCTGTAATCTGTTGCCCTGATGGAAGAGCACAGAAGGCTGTATTGCCCCATTTATTCTTTCGTTCAGGGCAGGTGTCCTTTCCCAGGTGATGCCTCCGTCGGGTGTGAATTCCATGTGCAGTCTCCACCCCTCATCTTCAGTGCTTGACGGGCAAAGCAGATATCCGTTCGGAAGAAGTACAGGCTTATTTTTTACTGGTCCGTAAATTCCCTCCGGCAGACGATATGCCCTTGACCATGATTTTCCGCTGTCGTCAGAGGTTTTCAGCTCTCCCCACCATTCTGAAGGACTGGGGCCTGTTTTATAGAATAGCAGTATCTCTTTTCCCATATTGTACAGCACCGGATTCCAGCACGGATATCTCTTGCCGGCATACTGTATGCCATTGGCTGCTTCAACAGGTTTGCTCCAGACACCTTTAACATACCTGCTTACCCAGATGCCCACATCAGGGTCTTTTTCTCTTGTACCCCCGAACCATGCTGCCATCAGCCCTTTACCGTTCTGGATGATCGTTGAAGCATGACATGAAGGAAATGGCACATCCTGCGCCTGATAAATGAATTCAGATTTAATAATACACTGTTCTCCCTTATACTGGGCATTCGTTTGCAGAGCGGATATAATAATCAGGGTAAGTGTTATAAACCCCGATTTAGAGGGGGCGAGGGATTTGAGTAATGATTTATTTTTCATTTTTTTTAAAAATTATTGTAAACAAGAATCCGACGAGAAAAATAGTAAAAGTACCCAGGACAATTGTAAGGTTAGTGTGGAAAGGAGAATGTGCTGAAAGGCTCATCCAGATTATCAGACAGACACCGGCAATTACACCTGTTATGGCTGCTGGTTTACTTGTTTTCGCGGAGACGAATCCCAGAAGGAATAGTCCGAGCATACCTCCGCTGAATATTGATGCCAGTGACCACCATGCGTCGAGGATGCTTTCAACACCGATAAGGGCAATGGCTATGGCAATACCTGAGATTCCCATCAGCGCAGAAGAAACATATAAAACCTTCATAGACTCTTTCTCACCTGCCTCTTTTTTAAAATATCTTTTATAATAGTCGGTTAAAATGATGGTCGATGTACTGTTCAGACTTGTGGAAACAGTGCTCATTCCGGCTGCAAAAATAGCCGCAATAAGAAGTCCGGTAAGTCCGGGTGGCAATGCTGTAACAATGAAATAGGGGAATACTTTATCACCAGCTCCCGGCAGAAGATATTCGCCGGGAAGCAATCCGGGCTGTGATGTGTAATATGAAAACAATCCGGTTCCGATGAAGAAGAAAAGTAGAGAAACAGGTATATATAATAGTGATCCAAAGAGTGCTGATCTTTTTGCTTCCCTGTCAGTTGAGGTGGTCATATATCTTTGTATGTAATTCTGGTCGATCCCGTAATTCTGCAGATTGATAAAAAGACCATATACCAGGACGATCCAGAATGTAGATTCGGAGAGGCTGGTTCCGAAGCTCCCGAGGCTGAACTTGTTATTTGCGGTGGCTATTTCAAAGAGTTGCCGTGGACCTTCAGGCATTGAAAATACCAGGAAGAGAGAACAGACAACGGCTCCTGCAATAAGAATAATTCCCTGTATGGCATCTGTCCACATTACAGCTTTTATGCCTCCGAGCATCGAGTAGGCTGTCACCAGCAAGCCGGTAAGGATGATCACACTCTTTATGTTCCAGCCGAACAAGGTGTTCAGTGGAATTGCCAGCAGCATCAGGATGGCTCCGGTACGCATTAGTTGTGTCAGGATATAGCATACCGAGGCATAGATCCTGGCCCACCTGCCAAAACGCTGTTCGAGGTAATAGTAGGCCGAAATATTTCCTATGGCACGGTAATGCGGAACAAAAAATTTCACAGTAAGTATTGCTGCAAATGGTATTGAAAGGCTGAAGACAAATGCGTTCCAATCCGACATAAAAGCCTTTCCTGGCAATCCAAGGAAGCTGATGCTGCTGACGAAAGTTGCAAAAATCGACATTCCTGCTACCCAGGCTGGGATTCTTCTGCCGCCAGCAGTGAAATCTCCGGGGGTTTTATTCCTGAAATAAAAAAATACTCCGATAAATATGTTTACTGCCATAAGCAGGAAAAAAACAATCAGGTCGGGAACAGGGAGTCTCATCAGCAAAATCTGATTATATTCATGATTGGCTAAATTTAATGCCTATTGAGCTGATTGATACACCTTATAATAAAAATATTGGCTTTTAATAAATGAAAATTAACTTTACATATGTTTTCCAACAATTGACGAATATATGCAATACGGCTATTTTCAATCAGATACATACGACACTCCTGAAAGAGAGAGACTGACGATCGGCGACAGGCTTAAACTCAACAGCCGGCTCTATTTTCTGTATAAATATGCTACCATAGTTTTCAGAACAAGGAAGCAGGCCCGAAGCGGTATCTATGACGACAAGGCGTGGGCTGATTCATCAAATTATATCTTCAGGTTTATTGAGAATACAGGTGCAAGGTTTCATATAAAAGGTATGGAAAATATTATTTCTTCACCGGAGCCTGTGGTCTTTATCGGAAATCATATGAGCACTCTTGAGACGATGATTTTACCAGGGCTTATTGCACCATTACGCCGGGTGACTTTTGTAGTCAAGGAGAGCCTTGTGAACCATCCTCTTTTTGGCGATGTAATGTCGTCGAGAGATCCCATAATTGTCGGAAGGACCGATCCCAGGAAAGACCTGGAAGCAGTTATGAACGGCGGGGCGGAGCTTCTGTCGGCTGGTATCTCAATAGTCATCTTCCCGCAAAGCACCAGAAGCGTTGAGTTTATCCCTGAGGAGTTCAATTCCCTCGGTGTTAAACTCGCAAAGAAGGCTGGTGTGAAAGTTGTTCCTGTTGCACTAAAAACAGATTACTGGGGGAACGGTAAACTGGTAAAGGAACTGGGACCGATCGACAGGCATAAACCCGTATTCATTAAGTTCGGACAACCTTTTGACATTAAGGGAACAGGCAGGGAAGAAAACCAGAAGATCATCGATTTTATTCAGCTATCTCTCTCTGAATGGAAAGATATCAGGGAAGAGTAGGGATATTGAACAGGTATCCAGCGAGATACAGATAGCATGAATATTTAGTCATTTTTTTTTGACGACAATTAATTTTAAGAGTGTACTTGTTACATTTATTAAAGATTAATTTCTTAGATTTGTATGTATCGGTCAAAACCTGGAAATTTTTAATTTTAATAAAATATTCTGTCTGAAATCAACCTGATTTTTAACCATTAAAAAGCGAAAACAACATGACTACATTGGACTGGATTATCCTGGGTGTCTTTTTCCTTGGATTAATTGGAATAATTATCTGGGTACTTTATCAGAAAGATAAGGATACTACTGATTATTTTCTTGCAGGGAAGAATGCCAAATGGCTTGAGATCGGCTCTTCAATCTTTGCATCGAACATTGGCTCTGAACATCTTGTAGGTCTTGCAGGAGCAGGATTCATCAGCGGCATGGCTATGGCCCACTGGGAGATGCATGCGTGGTTCATACTTATTCTCGGCTGGGTATTCGTTCCTTTTTATGACAGGATCAAAGTTTACACAATGCCGGAATTCCTCGAGAGAAGGTTTTCTGCAGGATCAAGAGGAATATTATCCGGAATATCACTTGTGAGCTATGTCCTTACAAAAGTTGCTGTTACAGTATATGCTGGAGGCGTTGTTTTCGATCAGGTTTTCAACATTGAATCAGTCAATATCCTGGGAAAGGAAATAGATTTCTTCTGGGTAAGTGCAATAGGCCTGGTTGTTATCACAGGTCTGTACACAATTTTTGGCGGGATGAAGGCAATAATGTATACATCTGTTCTTCAGACACCGGTGCTCCTCTTCGGTTCAATAGTTATTCTGATTGTTGGATTAGCTAAAGTCGGAGGATGGGCAGAGGTTGAGAATATTGTCGGAAACAACCTGCATCTCATCAGATCATCTTCCGATCCTGACTTTCCATGGACAGGAGTACTTATAGCCTCTGCCTGTATAGGATTCTGGTACTGGTGTACCGATCAGTATATTGTACAGAGGGTTCTTTCGGGAATGAATCAGAAGCAGTCACGCAGAGGTGCTATACTGGCAGGATATTTTAAACTTCTTCCGGTGTTCATTTTCCTTATCCCCGGAATGATAGCTTTTGCTCTTAATCAGAAAGGGCTTCTCCAGGTTGGAAGCAGCGACTCGGCATTCGCCGCAATGGTTGCTCAGCTTCTGCCTACGGGTATCACAGGAATTGTTGTATGCGGGCTTCTTGCTGCTCTTATGAGTTCATTGGCCTCACTGTTCAATTCTTCGGCTATGCTTTTCGTTGAAGACTTTTATAAGAAGATGCGTCCTAACCAGTCTCCGACACATTACCTGAGGATTGGAAGAACGGCTACTGCTTCTGTCGTTATCCTTGGCGTACTCTGGATACCGGTGATGCTTGGGCTGGGGAAAGTGCTCTATGAATATCTTCAGGGCGTACAGGGAATGCTTGCTCCGGCAATAGCATCCGTATTTCTTCTTGGTGTCTTCTGGAAAAGAATGTCGTCAAAAGCTGCCTTCTGGGGAATGATCTCAGGATTCACACTAGGGATGTTCAAACTGGCGCTGAATATAATCTACGGTCTGACAGGTAAAATCGGATCGATGGCTAAATCAGTGCTTTATGTGAATTCCGATGATGCACGCCTGGATACTGTTAATGATATGTCATCGATAGGCGATAAGATAGAGGCTTCATTTCCTCCCGAGATTGCAGCAACACTGACTTCAAAAATAGAAGAGGCAAAGGTGTCGCTTATGACACTTACCGCCGAGGGAAAAGCACATGCCTCTGAACTTCTCAACCAGGTAAAGACAGGCGTGGGCCAGCATTTCGCCGACACCGGAGGATTCTTCTATAGCATAGCTTCAGTAAATATCTATCATTATACTGTAATGCTGTTTTTCTTCTGTATTGTATTAATGGTGGGATTAAGCTTTTTAACAAAGGCTCCGAGCGCTGAACAACTTAAGTTCACTTATAAAGGTGCCGCAACACCTGAACAGAAGAAGATTACAAGAGAAAGCTGGGATAAATGGGATATCATCAACACAGTGATAATCCTGGGTGTTATAGTTGCATTTTATATTATTTTCTGGTAAAAAATTGTATTCACAATATGGACAAACTTAAATCAAAGGAAGTATGGTTCGTAACAGGAAGCCAGCATCTGTACGGGCCAAAAACTTTAAAACAGGTTGCTGACGACTCACAAAAAATAGCAGCAGCGCTCGATAAATCACCGGCAATTTCGCAGAAAGTTGTTTTCAAACCGGTTCTGACAACCCCGGAATCGATTTTCGAGCTTTGCATAGCGGCCAATAACAATCATAACTGCATCGGAATCATAACATGGATGCATACATTTTCACCTGCAAAAATGTGGATAAAAGGATTATCGGTTCTCACCAAACCATTACTCCATTTCCATACCCAGCTTAACCGCGATATCCCATGGAATACCATTGATATGGATTTCATGAACCTGAACCAGTCGGCTCACGGCGACCGTGAATTTGGTTTCATTGGAACAAGGATGAGGCTTAACAGGAAAGTTGTCGTAGGTCATTACAACGATCAGGATGCAATCGACAGGATAGCTGTCTGGATCAGAGCTGCAACAGCCTATAGTGATGCGCTCAACATGAAAGTAGCACGTTTCGGCGATAATATGCGCGATGTAGCTGTTACCGAGGGCAACAAGGTGAGTGCCCAGATAAAAATGGGCTATTCAGTGTACGGATTTGGTATCGGCGACCTCGTTAAAGCAGTCAATTCTGTACCTGCGGCTACGATTAAAAAACTTCTTTCGGAATATGCCTCCGGGTACCGGATGACAAAAGCTGTTGCCTCTTCAGAAACCCTCTATGAGGCTGCCCGTATCGAAGCAGGAATGGAAAAATTTCTCAAAGAGGGAGGCTTCAAGGCTTTTACAACAACCTTCGAAGACCTTCATGGACTAAAGCAGCTTCCGGGTCTGGCTGTTCAGAGGCTCATGGCAAAAGGCTACGGTTTTGGCGCTGAAGGCGACTGGAAAACAGCAGCGCTGGTCCGCTCCATGAAAGTCATGGCTAACGGCCTTAAAGGCGGTACGTCATTTATGGAAGATTACACATACCACTTCGATCCGAAAGGCATGAGAGTGCTTGGGGCTCATATGCTGGAAGTGTGTCCTACTATTGCCCTTGGCAAACCTTCAGTGGAAGTTCACCAGCTTTCTATTGGAGGTAAAGCCGATCCGGCACGCCTTGTATTCAAAACAGCACCGGGAAATGGTATAAATGTGTCAGTAATCGACCTGGGAAACCGTTTCAGAATGATTGTCAACGATGTTGAAGTTGTTAAATGTCCGGATATGCCAAAGCTTCCCGTCGCAAGTGTTTTATGGAATCCGATGCCTGACCTGAAGCGCGGAGCAGCAGCCTGGATCCTTTCGGGAGGTGCCCATCACACGGGTTTCAGCACAGCTATTAACTCCGAATACCTCGAGGATTTCGCAGGAATGCAGGGAATTGAATTTGTACTTATTGACCAGAACTGTGATCTTACTGCATTGAAAAAAGAATTGAGATTCAATGAGATACACTATCATATCTCCGGCGGAATAATCTGACAGACAGGCTTCCAGACATTTAATGATTAAATCTACAGTCAATGCTCTATACGAAATTTCCAAAGCATTTTGTTGCAGTCGATTGTATAATCTTCGGTTACGATATCCGTGAAAAGGATATCAAATTGCTGTTGATAAAAAGAGGCTTTAATCCTGCAAAGGGAAAATGGTCACTGGCCGGAGGCTTTGTTGAAAAGAACGAAAGCCTCGACCTTGCTGCCAGCAGGGTTCTCAAAAACCTAACAGGACTGGAAAATGTATTCCTGAGGCAGCTCCACTGCTATGGCGATACTGACAGGGATCCGGGTGCAAGGGTAGTATCGGTTGCATACTGGTCGCTGATAAAGATCAAGGACATCGATGAGGAGCAGACAGAAATAAACGGAGCACACTGGCAGTCGCTGAAGAAAATGACACCGCTTATTTTTGACCATAGCGATATGGTGAAAAGAGCAATCAGGGAACTCCAGCTACAGGTAAAAATAAGGCCGGTAGGCTTTGAGCTTCTTCCTGAAAAATTCACACTGGTCCAGCTTCTTGATCTCTATGAAGCCATTTACCAGAAAACAATCGATAAGAGGAATTTCAGAAAGAAACTGCTTTCCATGAGCATACTTGAGAAGCTTGATGAAAAAGATAAGGAGACTTCAAAAAAAGGTGCATACTATTACAGGTTTATCAGGGAGAGATATAAACGGCTGGTTGGCAACGGATACTCATTCAGCCTTGATGTGAACTGACTGGCAGGGCTCAGGTCAACTGCATTACCCTGAACATATAGCAGATTAATAATTCCGGCTATGCTTGAAAAATTGAAAACCGTTGTATACAAAGCCAATCTCGCAATTGTAAAGGAGGGACTGGTTATACATACCTGGGGGAATGTCAGCGGACGTGATCCTGAAAGCGGACTCATTGTCATTAAGCCTTCAGGAATAAGCTATAAATCGATGAAAGCAACCCACATGGTCGTTCTTGACCCTGAGGGAAAGATAATTGAAGGGGATTATAAACCTTCTACAGATGCGCCGACACATCTTCTTCTCTATAGAACTTTTCCGACGGTGGGAGGTGTTGTGCATACACATTCGACATATGCAACATCGTGGGCACAGGCCGGGAAGGCTATTCCGCCCTTCGGCACAACACATGCCGACCATTTCTACGGAGAGGTGCCCTGCACCCGCAAGCTGACGGAAGAAGAGGTTAACACTGATTATGAGCTTAATACTGGGAAAGTGATTATTGAACGACTGGGGAAAACAGATCCTCTGGCTGTTCCCTCGGCTCTTGTGAACTGCCATGGCCCCTTCAGCTGGGGAAAGGATGCCGATACGGCTGTCTATAATGCGGTGGCACTCGAGGAAGTAGCCAGGATGGCTTTTTATACTGTTTTGCTTGGAAAGAAAGATCCTGCAGATAATTTCCTTCTCGATAAACATTTCAACAGGAAACATGGAAGAAACGCATATTATGGTCAGAAAAAATAATTAAAAACGATGGCGGGTAATTTTGTGATTGGGATAGATTATGGCACTGATTCTGTAAGGTCAGTTGTTGTAGATAGTGCCGACGGCAGAATAGCCGGAACAGCAGTTGTTGAATATCCCAGGTGGAAAAAAGGATTGTACTGCGACCCTTCGGCTAACCGTTTCCGGCAGCATCCTCTCGATTATGTTGAAGGACTGGAACTCTCTGTCAGGAGAGCTCTTGCCGGACTGGGAAGCGATATCATTGATAATATAAAAGGAATTACAGTCGACACAACCGGATCGACACCTGTTGCAGTTGACAGGCAGGGTGTTCCGTTATCGATGAAACCCGGTTTTGAAGAGGATCCCGATGCGATGTTTGTGCTCTGGAAAGATCATACTGCAGTTCAGGAAGCAGCAGAGATAAACGAAAAAGCAAGAACATGGGGAGGCATCGATTT
>JAKLFN010000169.1 GCA_022711195.1 Bacteroidota bacterium | reverse complement strand
ATATAATTATAATAACGCCCGCTACCAGTCTTAGTATTCTGATGTCGGGCATGATAAGAATAACACTGATGATAAGTGCAAGTATGCAAACATAAGCATATACCTGAAGCTTGCGGCGGCTTTTAATATATGATTCTGCCTTGTTCCCTGAACTGTTACTGTCGGTTTCAATTTCGGGTTCTCTTGCCATGACACCATTTTTGAATTATGTAAAAGTAAACAAAATATAATAAATATACCCAGCCCGGAGTTAACACCCTTTCAGGGATTTGGTTAAATTTGCCGTTACGGTATGATATTTGAACGTGAAAGGTAAACTGCTATTGTTATGATGAAAAATTTCGTACTGCTCTTGTTACCTGTACTATTTCTGCAGTCAGCTGCAACAAGCAGTCTGCAGGGCCAGGAACCTCAGGAAACAGTAAAATATACTCCTGACTTCAGGTTCCACGACGGTATTTTTCTCAACTTTGAACAGGTGAAGCAGAATAATCCGGTACCGAAAGCAAGGCTTCTGACTTCGACAGACTATAACGACAAGGAGTTCTTTAAAAAGCTCCTGGAATCGGATAAGATATATTTCTACGACGGGATGGGCGTGAGGCAGGAAGTGAAAGTAAGCGATTTATGGGGTTATGCCCGGAACGGGGTTCTCTATATTCAGGTGCAAAATAATTTTAACAGGATTACTTTTGTCGGAAGTATCTGTCATTTTGTTGCTGATGTCACTACTTACGACAGCCGTTATTATTCTCCGTACGGAGGCTATTATGATCCTTACTATTATTCACCTTATAGTTACGGCAGTTACTATCCTTATGGTTCGTATTATTCGCCCTATTCGCGCAGCAACATGGCGCGAAGTGAAATAAAACAGTACCTGATAAATTTTGAGGAAGGCGATATTGTCGATTTCGACCAGAAAAATACCGAGATGCTTATCATGAAGGATAGCGAGCTCTACGAGGAATATGTACGGCTTCCCCGGAAAGAACGCAAAAACCTGATGTTCGTTTATATCCGGAAATACAACGAAAGGAATCCTTTATATATACCGGTAAATAAAAAATAAGATGAAGAAAATCATTATGATGTTTGCGGGTATCGTGGCATTCGCTGCCCTTACGGCCCAGGCTCCTTTTCCCAGCAAGGAGGAGATAAAGCAGTTCTCCGAATCAAAAACCTGTGTGGTAATTGAGGATGATCCATTTTCGTCATTCAATTCATTTGTCAGGGATGCAATGAAGCAGTACTGGACAATTACCCCTTTTGAGTTCATCGATTCCAGGGAGTTCAACCTGCGAACTACAAAACCGCAATATTCTTTTATTGTACTCACCGAAACCAATTACGAGAAAGATAAAACGAGGTCGGTCTATAAGTTCATTAACCTGTTGCAGGGGAAAGATGTCGACAAGCTTGGAGAGATGCCTGAAATATGTGCTGTTCCGCTGGCATATGCCGGTGAGGATGACCTGGAATACGGCTACAAGCTTGGTGCAATCCTCGAGTTTATGCAGAAGCATGCAAGGCTGATTATGGAGGATCCATCAAAAACAGGACGTAAATATCTCAAATACTATAACGAGAATATTCCTAAGGTTGCAGGCAAAACCATTCTTGTTAAACAGGAGGATCTTTCACAGCCGGTAAGTACAATTGAACTGATCAAGGCGATTTATCCCAATAAGATAGAGATAGTCCCCGAAGAGGATATTGTCAGGGCCATTGAATCAAAATTGCCAAACACTGTGATCCTGCATAAGGTAGGGCCGGCAGGGATAAAAAAAGATGAAGGATACTGTTTCAAGATGCTGATCGGTACCGACGATGCCGATATGTATTACTACGACCTTCACACCATCGATAAAGCCAATCCTAACGGATTCCTGCCAGCCGACCTGAAAAGGCTTGCAAAGAACCAGTAATGCAGCATTGCTGATAATTTTCCGTCTTTAGTATAAAAGTTAGAATCATGGAAGAGACAAAGGTATTATCTGAATCGGAAAGGAACTGGGCCATGCTCTGCCACCTTTCAGCATTTGCAGGATTTTTCTTCCCCTTTGGAGGTATAATCGGACCGCTTATCTTCTGGCTATCACGTAAGGAAGAGTCGGCCTGGATCGATGAAAACGGAAAGGCCTCATTGAACTTCAACCTGTCTGTACTGCTCTATTGCATTTTGTTAATCCCTCTGTGCTTTATCGTCGTGGGTATCTTTCTTATAATGATACTCATGACTCTGAAAGTCATCTGCCTGATTATTGCAAGCATTAAATCGGCAAAGGGCGAAAGATTTAAATACCCGCTTGCCATACCTTTTATACAGTAATAATTAATATAATATCAGAACCATCTGCCCCTATAAGAACAGTAAGGGGGCAGTAGCGCTGACAATATGACGATCCTTTTTCCTGAAAATCTTGGGTTTTCAGGTTTTTTTATTATCTTTCTTATTCATTTTAAATTCACCCCTATGGCATCACACGATAAAAAGAAAAAGAAAGACTCTGTTAAGAAATTTGACAAGGAAGACCTCTATCATGATGTTGAACAGGAAAAGAAGGATAAGCTGACCGGTAAAAAATTCGCAAAGCTGCTCCTGAAGCAGGAGATAGAGCTTGTGAAGCTTCAGGAATGGGTAAAAGCCAGGAAGCTGAAGGTTGTGATTATCTTTGAAGGCAGGGATGCTGCAGGCAAGGGAGGGGTCATAAAAACGATCTCCGGCTGTCTCAATCCAAGGATATGCAGGATAGTCGCACTCGGTACACCTACCGAAAAGGAAAAGACACAGTGGTATTTCCAGCGCTATGTGTCACAGCTCCCGGCTGGAGGCGAAATTGTCCTCTTCGACAGAAGCTGGTATAACAGGGCCGGAGTCGAGAAAGTAATGGGTTTCTGTACAAATGAGGAATATGAAGAGTTCCTCCGCGCTTGTCCCGAATTCGAAAGGATGCTTATTAGGTCAGGTATAATACTTATTAAATACTGGTTCTCTGTCAGTGACCATGAACAGGAAAAGAGATTCCAGGACAGGATTCAGGATCCTACCAAGAGGTGGAAGATAAGCCCGATGGATATAGAATCGCGCGATAAATGGGTTGAATATTCCATGGCCAAGGATAAAATGTTCTCATATACCGATACCAAACAATCACCCTGGCATGTCGTCCATGCCGATGATAAGAAGAGAGCCAGGCTGAACGTCATCGATCATCTTTTGTCGATGATCCCTTATGAGGATCTCACACCCAAGCCATTTAAGCTTCCGCCCCTTAAACACGACGTCGCTTATGTAAGGCCCCCGATCACTGATCAGACATTCGTACCTGAAAAGTATTAGCGCGAGGCTGTAGAGGCTATAGAGGCTGTAGAGGCTGTAGAGACTGTAGAGGCGATTGGGAAAAGCCTCTATCGCCTCTATGGCTTTTATAGCCTTTACTGCTTTTTTTGTATTTTTGGCCTCATAATCAGGAAAACAATGGCAAACAAGCCTTCCATACCCAAGGGTACCCGCGACTTTTCACCGGAAGAAGTTCAGAAGAGAGACTATATTTTTAATACCATCAGGGATGTCTTTAAAAGATATGGTTACCAGCCTCTGGAGACACCCGCAATGGAAAATCTGACCACTCTTCTCGGTAAATATGGCGATGAAGGCGATAAGCTCATCTTCAGGATACTTAACTCGGGCGATTATCTTGCAGGTATTCCTGATGAAGACCTCAAAGCGGCAGGAGCAGGGAAGCTTTCCTCACTGATCTGTGAGAAAGGATTAAGATACGACCTTACTGTTCCCTTTGCTCGGTATGTTGTGCAGCATCGCGAAGAGATCATTTTTCCGTTCAGGAGATACCAGATACAACCGGTTTGGCGTGCCGACAGACCACAGAAAGGAAGGTACCGCGAGTTTTTCCAGTGCGACGCCGACGTAATAGGCAGCAACTCACTGGTTAATGAATATGAGCTCGTCAGGATCATCGATGACATATTCTCAAACCTGAAGATCAGGATAACAGTTAAGCTCAACAACAGGAAGATCCTTGCCGGCATTTCAGAATACATAGGCGAGAGCGCCAGGCTTACCGACATCACCGTCGCTATCGATAAGCTTGATAAGATCGGGCTGGAGGCAGTAAACAGTGAGCTGGCCGGGAAAGGTGTTTCAGAGTCAGCAATAGGGAAGCTGCAACCAATCTTATCGCTTGAAGGAAGCACGGAAGTTAAGCTCGGAAAGCTTGATGAAATATTGGCTCTCTCTGAAACCGGAAAGAAAGGGATCTCAGAACTGAGGACTCTTTTTTCATACTTCACCAATAACAAACCTTCCTGCCAGGTTGAACTCGACCTGACCCTGGCAAGAGGATTGAACTATTATACGGGTGCAATTATAGAGGTAAAAGCTGCCGATGTTTCGATAGGAAGTATCTGTGGCGGCGGCCGTTATGACGACCTGACAGGAATTTTTGGTCTTGCCGGTGTGTCGGGTGTCGGTGTTTCGTTTGGCGCCGACCGTATTTATGATGTCATGGAACAACTCGGCCTCTTTGTCGACACAGCAAGCCGTTCAACGGACGTCCTGGTACTTAACTTCGGCGAAACAGAGCTTCAGTATGCTATCTCTGTGGCAGGGCTGTTGAGAAATAGCGGATATAAAGTAGAGATTTATCCCGACCAGGTGAAGCTTAAAAAGCAAATGGCGTATGCCGATGCACGGAAGATACCCGTAATCGTCATTGCAGGTGCCGATGAGGTAAAAAACGATGAGGTGACGGTAAAAATTATGACTACAGGCGAACAGCAGAAGATCAGGAAGGAAGATCTTCCCGTGTTCCTGCAGAAGTTTAAT
>JAKLFN010000168.1 GCA_022711195.1 Bacteroidota bacterium | reverse complement strand
TTTACGAAGGAGATCATCTCTTTTTTCCTTCAGCACATCCTGGTTTTTTCCCGGGAAAACGAGTGCCGGGGAGTTTGGCAGTACAGCAAGAGCTGCCGCTTCTGCCCAGGTTATGTCGGCAGGAGGTTTGCCGGTGTATCGCCAGGCCGCCGATTCGATTCCTACAATGTTTCCTCCAAAAGGGGCATTACCTGCATAGAGTCTCAGGATTTTCTTCTTCGACGTGAAGAGCTCAAGTTTTACTGCCGACAGCATCTCGATGATCTTTCCGGAATATGTACGACGTTTGTTTCCCCTGGCGATCCTGGCCACCTGCATAGTGATAGTGCTTCCCCCGCTGACAATTTCTCCTGCTTTCATATTACTTACCATTGCCCGTACTATAGAGACCGGGTTTATCCCGGGATGGAGGTAAAAATACCTGTCCTCGAAAAGGAGAAGGGCTTTTTCGTATTTGAAAGGTATTGTGTCGTTTTCGGGGAAGCGCCATTGCCCGTCGGCGGCGATACGTGCGCCAAGTAGTGTCCCATCGCGGGCTTCGACAACTGTTGAGTGCGGCTGCCCGAAGCGCGGGAATGGCGAAAGCAAAACCGCGACCATGAAAGCCGCGGCTGCAATTATCAATATTCTTAAACTCTTCTTCAAATCATTTTTCCGTTACCCTTACCGGGACTCCCGGAATACGGGCATACACATTTTCGGAATACATTGCCTCGCACCAGAGCGACGGCTGATAGAATTCTCCCTTATATGCAGCATTGAGTATCAGTACGAATGTTTTCGTTTCATTTACTGAAAGGCTGAAAAACGTATTCACACGGTCGTCGCGGAAGTCGCGGTAATCATAGGTACTCTCGGTGGTCCCGAAATCGGCTTCAAAGAGCCTGGTGTTCCTTATCTCCCAGCCTGAAGGAACCATCTGTGTAAGCGCCAGGTTATTGACCCTGGAAAGAGAGGTATTTGTGACTTTCACGATCATCATGAAGCTTGTTCCCTGTGGCAGTGATTCGGGTTTTACCGACCTTTTTTCAGTATCGATATAGTCGACTTTCATGGAGAGTCCGCTTTCTGCCGCAGTGGCGTCACTCTGCAGGGGAATGCCTTTCTGAACAAGGTTGATATATGCCGGGGCGTCGGAATTATTTTTAACGGTAAGGGTATTGTTTCCTGAAGTCAGGGCAAGTTCTTTATTCCATAGTTGTTTTCCTGCGATCGTCTGGTTTGTCTTTTCTCCGTTGAAGTCGATTTCGACTTTCAGGGGAGCGCTTTTATCTCCCGGCATTGTTTCGGCCCATTTCATATATGCGAAAAGGCCCCATGCCAGCGACTGTGTGCTGTACCAGGTATCTTTGTTGAGGCTTTCACAAATTCCATTCAGGAGCGGCATGGCCTGTTCCATATTGCCGGTCAGGGTGAGTGTATAGAGAATTATAGCCTTATCGCGCAGGGCGCTTCCATAGAAATATTCATGATATTTTGATTCTGTTTCTGTGTTCCTGACATCGAGAAGATCGCCGGCAACTTCTGGTCTTCCTGATTTAGCGAACGTTGCTGCCAGAAGCCATCGTGCCAGGGCGGGTATGCCCTCTGTCTCCCTGAGCCTGTTCATGGCTCCCTTATCGGGCTGGCCGGCCAGGGCCAGGGAGAAGAGCCTGTATGCCTGTTCCACCGCATAATATTCATAACGTGTATCGAAGCGCCATTCCTGGGCTGCTTTTTTCTGGTAGCTTATCCATTTCTGCCTGAATCCCGAAGGTATGTTATACCCGAGTCTTTCAGCTTCAAGGATGAAATGGCCGGCGTATGATGTCACCCAGTTGTCGGGCTGGTAATTACCCGGCCATAGTGTTATGCCTCCGTTTACCATTTGCCGCGAGGCTATTTCCCTGATGGCATCCATGACATTTTTTGCCGACTTCTCTGCAACCTTCGGATCGTTTCCGGTAAGGTCTTTGAGCCACAGCTGCGGAAATGCGGCAGATGTTATCTGCTCAGAGCATCCATATGGGTAATGAAGAAGGTAGTCGAGTCTTTTCTCAAGGTTGACGGAGGGGAGCGATGATACTTCCAGGACGGTTGAGGAAGAACCTTCGAGGCCGAATGGCCTGAAAGATGTTTCCCATTTCTCACCCTGTTTCAGTATCTTCAGCTCGGCCCTCGTTTCGGGAGGATTTGGACTTCTGATGTCGAGTTCAAGCTCATATATTGCTGTCTCTCCTCCTCCTGAGGCAGTGACCCTTATCTTTGCAACGCCTGTTTTTTCACCGGCAGTGAACGTGAATTCTGAGTCGGTCTCGCCGATGCCGGGAACAATAATATTCTTTTCTGTCTCTTCAAATGAAACAAGGTTGTTTCCTTCTGCTTTAAGGCTGACATTTTTTATTCCTTCTTTCTGGACAAAAAGGGTAAGAGGCAGGGCTGCTTTTTCTCCTGGACTGATTGTTCTCGGGGCAGTTACAAGCACCATCAGCGGATCCCTTACGAAGACAGATTTCTCTGCGGCGCCGAAGGCCCTGTTGTTTCCTGCTATGACCATTGTCCGCACCGACCCCGTATATTGAGGAAGGGAGAGCGTGTGAGTGTTTGTTTTTCCTGCTCCCAGGGTAAAAGGACCGAGGAATTTCACAACGGGTATAAATCTTTGTGCCTTGTTAGCTGTTCTGTCGGCCAGTGCTTCATCGCCGCCGACAGCCATTATCCTGTCGAGTGTTCCTCCGAAGGCTCCGAGGACATAATCATAGAGATCCCATGTTTTTACTCCCAGCGCTTCACGGGCATAGAAATATGTCCATGGATCGGGTGTTTTAAAACCGGTAATATCCAGCAATCCTTCATCGACGACAGCCAGTGTGTAAGTCATCGGCTGGCGGTTTGCCTCAGAGACATTTATCTCAAAAGGTTTCTGTGAACGGATCTCACCGGCGACAGCTATCTGGGGCGAAACACGTGTTCCGGGATCTTCGACCATTACGGGTACCACGCCATAGAGACGTACCGGCATATCGTTTATGCTTTGCCGGTGGGGTTGTATTACTGACACATAAGCATACACGTTCGGGGCCATTTCGGGTTTTGCCTTAACGATAACTTCTGTATTTCCGGCCCTGGCAGGTACACGGATCTCTTCAAGAATACCTGTTGCATTCTCTATGGTGATTATCGCCCTGGCATTTTCCATTGAAGGGAAGGAGAGCCTGATATCGTCGCCGGGCACATATTTTTCCTTGTCGGTGCTTATAGAGAGAAGGGTGGCTCCTTCAGCATTTCCTTTCATACCATATTCCCATGGCCAGTCGACGAGAAGGATTTTTCCTGTAGCATGTCCTCCGGCTGTCGTTGCCCTGACGAGGTATCTTCCCCACTCCTTTTTATCGATATTGAACGTTATGCTTCCTTCTCCTCCTGAGCCTGTTGTTATGGTTTTTTCAAGAACCGGCTTATGTACCCTGTTGGTGATATAATAGGCAAGGTTTTCGTTGTCGGACTCCCACCACCAGCGGTATGAGAGCTTATACACCGATACTTCCACTTCTGCCCTTACCGGTCTGCCCTTTTCATCAACAGTGACGATCTTCACTTCATTGTCGGCGTCGGTGAAAAGCATCCTGCTCTTTCCTTTCAGTCCGGGCATGTTGATCCCCGCAAAAACCGGGTATGGAGCATACTTGTAGCTTGTCTGAATGATGCTTTCGTCGCCGCCGGGTTCCATAACCTTTGTTGTGAAGACAGCATTAAGCATACCGGGTGCTTTAATGTCAGAGCCCGGTTCAAATCTCACGACGGCATTTCCGTTATCGTCGATGGAATTATCAAAGATGCTGACAGTTTCAGAATAGAAATCGCTTACAGGATCATCGAAAACATACTGTCTGTATTTTTCAAATTCTGTTTTTGTATGTTTCAGGATATATTCAACAGAGGTCTTAAGGTTTTTAGCCACAGATCCGTTGAGCCATTTTACGCTCAGCGAGCCTGTTGTGGTATGCGATGAGCCGCCGAGGATTTCGCCGGGGAATGAGAGATTTATCTTCAGCCTGTTAGGTTTAATTGTTTCAATACGGATCCGTTTTGTGAAGGTGGCGCCGCCGATCTTAAAGAGTGCCTGGTAGTTGCCTGTTATTGCATCTTCAGAAGTTTTTGTGGTGAAGGTGAGAAGGTTTTTCCCTTCAGGCTTATGTATCTGGATATCGACTCTCTGCTGCTGCGGATTTATCAGTTCAAACTGAACAGGATGATCGGCGGGAAGGTCGCTTTTCATATCCCTGATGAACACAGAGAGGAATATGGAATCGCCGGGACGCCAGACATCTCTTTCACCATAGACAAAAGCTTTAATTCCATTTTCGGGCTTGACGCCTGCGACATCGAAGGAGCTTAATGAAAGTGAATTTCCGTCATTAAGCTTCAGGTAATTACGGTCTTTGTCTTTTTTTGCAATTACCAGGAATGGTTTCCTGTCGCAGTGTATCAATGCATCGCCATCGTGGTTTGTGTTTGCTGAAGCGATCAGCTGCATCTGGTAATCGTATGCCTCCACCGACACTTCACTCACAGGCAGTGCGGTGATAAGGTCGTTTACCATCACATGAAGATTATCATCTTCGCCCATCTTGGCTATCAGCCCCAGGTTGGAGGCAAGAACATTGTGGGTAATGCTCTTGTCGGGACTGTAAAACGCCCCTTTGCAGGGATTACGCCGGTCTTCCCACCTGAAGCCGGAAGAATAATATGCTTCATTGTCGGAGTATTCATAATAGATATCCGGATTGTCCCAGAGGTCGCTGCCCTCTTCTTCATTCTTCTGAAGAAGTTCTTCATATCTCAGCTCTTCTTCGGTCATCGGGCAGTCGACGAGGG
>JAKLFN010000167.1 GCA_022711195.1 Bacteroidota bacterium | reverse complement strand
GCCCCAAACCCTTACCATTACATAATATGCATAAGCTCTCAGGAATTTGGCTTCTCCCACTATCTGATTATACACTTCGGGAGTGGTGTTTATCCTTTCGATACTTTCGAGTACAAGGCAGCAGCGGTTAATTATCTGGTAACATGAATACCATAGTCCGCTAATGACACCATTCTGCGAATCGACTGTCGATTCGTGCAGAGCGATATGTGCCGCTGAGTTGTTAAGCTTATAGTCGTAGGCATTATCTGTAGGCAGGTCGCCAATATAGACTATGCTGTTTGCAAAGTTCCCTCTTGTGGCAGCATAGGCAGCATAGAGGACAGTCTGTATCTCGCTGGTGGTTTTCATGTAATTCTCTACCGTCATGCTGTCGGTAGGATACTTGTCGAAGAACGACTCGCTGCACGAGGGAGCCAGCAGGAGAACAATGATAAGTGATATTATATATTTTTTCATAATTACTCTTTATAAGGTATTAATCATCTACTTAAAAATCGATATTCAAACCCATTGTCACGGTTCTTACAGTAGGATAATTACCTCCGTCGGAACCACCTGTTGCACCACCCATGCCTGAAGCTTCAATTGAGTAGCCGGGGTATTCGTCGAAGGAGATAAGATTCTGTGCGTTAACATTAAGGCGCAGACCTTTCAGGCCGAATTTGCCGGAGATCTTTTTCGGAACATTATATCCTAATGACACATTCCTTATTTTAAGATAATCAGACCTGTACAGATAACGTGTCTGTGATACGAGTGCACCCATTACGTTGCTCGATCCGGCTTTCTGAGATATGCCGTCACCGGTTTCGGTTGGTGACCGCCAGCGGTTCCTGGCGTATTCGGCAAATGCATTCTCCATGTGCCTGTTCAGTCCTGATGCATATCCAAAGCCCCAGTAGATCAGCCCACCATACTGGCCGTCAAGAACGAATGAGAGATCGAGGTTCTTATATGAGAATTTACTGGTAAGACCAGCATTGAATTTGGGCATGTTGTTACCCTGGTAAACCATATCCTGTGAATTGATGACACCATCTGCCACAGCATCACGGAATTTAAGGTCGCCTATGCTCTGTGTATATAGTTTAGCATCGTTAGCAACCTCTTCAGCACTGTTGAATGTACCGATATTTTCATAGCAGTAAACGTCGCCCAGAGGTCTTCCGACATAGTTACGTACCATTCCACTTACTGACCCATAATAATCATTTCCGGTAGCCAGTGAAAGGAGCTTGTTCCTGTTAAAAGATATATTGAAGTTAACATCCCATTTAAAATCCCTTGTCAGGATAGGAGCTGCAACCGATATCTCAATACCCCTGTTGCGGATCTCGCCGGCATTCATTGTTACAGTACTGCTCTTGCCGTTAAGGTTTGGAATGGATGCTGAAAGAACTGCATCACTTATCCTGTTGTAGAAGTCTACTGTAAGCGCAAACCTGTTGAACAGACCGAGGTCGAGGCCGAGGTCAAGCTGTGTGTTCTTTTCCCATCCGAGGAAGAGGTTGGAATATCCGCTGGGATAAAAACCTGTAACTCTCGTTGAGTTGTTGCCGCCTCCGAAGATGTAATAATCCTGCGACAGGGTCGATGTCCATACATAGTTACTTCCGATCTGGTCGTTACCGGTAACACCGTAGCTGGCTCTTAGTTTAGCTATTGAGAGCCATTTAAGATCTTTCATAAAAGATTCCTCAGAGATATTGTAAGCTCCTGAGGCAGACCAGAATACACCGGCCCTGTTGCTTGGTCCGAATTTGCTCGACCTGTCCTGTCTTATTGATCCCGACAGAAGGTATTTGCTTTTGTATTCATAATTAAGACGTCCAAAAATAGCATCGAATACATATTCGGTATTGCTTGACGAGCCATTCCACAGATATGCTCCGTTTACGTTTTCAATATTAGTATTACCGTATGCAATCGGATAGTTGCCATCGGTCCTGTCGTCCTGGCGTACTGAGTAGTCGGAATAATATGATACGTCATAGCCTAACAGTCCGGTTAGAGTATGGGCGTCATTAAATTTCCTGGTGTAGTTTGCTGTTGATGACCAGTAAATGTTGAAGCCGAATCCGGCAGCGCGGTATGCATCTATTGCAGCCAGGTTTGGTGTCGACTTATTGCCTTTTCGTGATGAGCCGGGGCTGTAAGCACTCCTGTAGTATTCATTTTTCAGGTTGGTGGTTGTAGCATTAATTTCAGACTTTATAACCAGGTCTTTAACAGGTTTTAGGGTTACAAATGCGCTCGAGAGTGTTCTTAAGGTATTGTAATCGTTGTTTATCTCAAGAAGCTTGCTCAATGGATTCGTAAGTTCCGAGTTGAAGTCGGTTCCTGTTGTGTGCTGCTGAATCTGAAAATAATCGCCGTTCGGTGCATAAGGACCAAATATTGGAGGATATGCCACTGCCTCTGCTATCGTTCCTGCAGTGACTGTTGTGTTTCCTCCGGATGTGGTTTGAACCCTCTGGTATGTATATGTTGGCTGGATGCTCATTCCGACTGTAATATACTTGCTGAGATCTGATTCGATAGATCCCCTGATACCGAGCCTGTGGTTGAATGAATTCTGTACAATACCCTGCTGGTCCTGGTAGTTTGCAGACAGTGAGTAGCGTGACCTTTCGCCGGCGCCTCTCACTGAGAAATTATACTGCTGGAGACCTGCTGTGCGGAAATATACATCTTTCTGCCAGTCGGTGACAATCCATTGTGAAGGATCATCGAGCAGAGGCAGCGGGGCCATACCCTGGTTTGCACGTGCATCTTTTACCATAAGAGCAAACTCTTCTGCAGTCAGCATATCGATATATCTCTGTGGCTGCTGGAATCCGAAGGTTGTATTTACATTTATCTGTGGTGCACCTTTATTACCTTTCCTGGTAGTTACCAGCACAACGCCGTTACCTGCGCGTGAACCGTATATGGCTGCTGATGCAGCATCCTTAAGTATGTTTATTGATTCAATTTCCTCGGGAGGAAGGTTCATAAAATAATTGGCATCGTTTGTAGGATAGCCGTCGATTACATATAAGGGATCGCTTGATGCGGTCAGCGAACCTGTTCCCCTGATCCTCATCGTTGGTGAACTTCCGGGTTGACCGCTGCTCTGAACAATATAAAGGCCTGAAAGTTGTCCGTAAAGAGCCTCTCCGATGGTCGGAACAGGCATATCCTTGATAGTTTCTGCCTCGAGTGAAGAAACGGCTGTTGTCAGCGACCTCTTTGGCAATGTTCCATAGCCGACAACCACTACGTCGTCAAGCTTAAGGATATTCTCTTCAAGGACGACATCTACTTTTTGTCTTCCACCTATATCGATTGTCTGGGTTGAAAAACCTACAAAGCTGAATGTCAGCGATGCCTGCAAAGATGGTACGTTTATGCTGTATGTACCGTCGATGCCTGTATATGTTCCAATGCTGGTGCCTGCCACGAGAACGGTGACGCCAATAAGAGCTTCCCCTTTCTGGTCCCTGACGATGCCGTTAACGGTGTTAGGCTGAAGCAGCACAGGCTCATCAGCGCTTTTTGTCAGGTATTCCGGTGCGAGTATGATCTTACGGTCGATAATGGTATGCTCGGTTCCCGTGCCGGCAAAGAGCTGGTTGAGAACATCATCAATTAGCATATTCTCTCCCGCTACATTAACCTTCCGTTGTGTGTCGAGAAGCTTCTCATTGTAGAGAAAGTAGAATTCGGTCTCTGCCTCAATATTGTCAAGTACCTCAATGAGCTCTGTATTTTTAAAATTCAGAGTGAGTCTGGTTTTCTGGGCATAACCGTCTATTGCAGTTGCCTGCAATATTCCAAGGATCATAAGAATTACAGAGAAACGCATAATCAGGAATGTTTTTCTCAGGGTACAGGGCAATAATTCCCTGAGGGATTTGTTTTTTTTCATAGATTTGTATGTTTTTAGTTAAAAAATATCTTTCCGATGTTTTTTGGGAAATCGTTGCCGCGATTTCCTTTTTTTTAAATCTATGTTCATGGGCCGTTGTGTGTTTTCATGGGTCAGGGATTTAAAGGTTTATAATACTCGTTTATATAAAGTGACTTCTTCCTTGCTGTAAGTACCGTCGGGAAGGGCTTTCCTGGGTATAACCCTGTAATCTATGGGTGATGTCATTGAAAGGAACCTCAGTACATCCTCTAAGGTGTCGTCCTGGAAAGTAGCCCTGAATGAATATCTCTCGAGCTCCCTGTCGGCAATGGAAATTTTTACATTATACCATCTCTCAATTCTCCTAACTACTTCATCCATCGGATCGCCCCTGAAAACGAGCTTACCCTCTGTCCAGGCATTATATTTCGAGGGATCCACGACGCTCTTTTCAGGCTTTCCTTCCTGGTAAACAAGGCGTTCAGCAGGCTTAATGATTACCGTACCCTTCGGATCGCTGAATTCGAGGCTTCCCTCTTCAAGTACCACTTCGACATAATCTTCATCTCTGTATGCACTTATATTAAAGGTGGTACCCAGTACCCTTACGAATGAGTTTCCTGCGCTGATGCTGAAAGGATGTTCTTCATCGCGCGCTACTTTGAACCATGCCTCTCCCTCAATTCTTATATTTCGTTCATCGAAAGGAACATTATATGTAATATTCGATCCGCTGTTCAGCATTCCGGCAGTTCCGTCAGGGAGGTTGAATGAAACACGCGATCCGAGAGGTGCATATATGGTAGCAGTTACTGCCTCCGCGGCTATTGATTTATTTTGTTTCCCGGGGATAAATAAATAAATGCCTCCTGCAATAAGCAAGGGTATGAGAAGAATGGCTGCAGCCCTCATGTAAAAACTGATGATCCTGCTTAAGGGTCTCTGCTTTTTCATAGTCTCATTCCTTCCAATAG
>JAKLFN010000166.1 GCA_022711195.1 Bacteroidota bacterium | reverse complement strand
GCTCCTTTTTCTTATCAGCATCAGTGATTTTGGCACACTGGTAGGCAATATTTGAATATGTGTACCTGTCAAGTATTACCATTTTCCCATCTTTCATCCATTTACTGATCATTTCTGACGCGTCTTTCCTGTCGCCGGCATACAGCATTGCGACGAGGTATGGATCGACCTCTCCGGCAGCGCCGAATTCTCCCCTGAGGAATCGTCCGATCAGCTCCCCGAAGAATGGCTCATCGGTACGTGGGAAATGCAGGTACTCACAGCTGAAGCCTCTTCCGGAGAAGTAGTCTCTCAGCAGTTTTATCTGTGTCGATTTTCCTGCTCCGTCAATGCCTTCAATTACGAAAAGTTTCATCTGCTGTTTTTTGCTGCATCCACAAATGTAATAAGAAAATGTTAAGCTCATCCTTACACTTCGAGGATTGGTGAAAGGATGGTAAAAATTTACTATTTTCGGCAATAAATCTTTTTACTTGATAGCCAGACCCCGGTATATTAATGCAGGCGGCCGTCTTCTCGACCTTTCAGTCCCTATTGTAATGGGGATCATAAATGTCACACCCGACTCTTTCTATGAAGGAAGCAGGGCCGGGAGCGAGAAGGAGATCATCGATAGTGCCAGGTCGATGATAAATGATGGCGCCTCAATAATTGATGTAGGGGGCTGCTCAACGCGTCCGTATGCACCTGAGGTTTCTCAGGAAGAGGAAGAGAAACGCGTGCTGTCAGCCATTAGCCTCATTAAGAGGGAAATGCCTGATGCCGTAATATCTGTTGATACATTCAGATCGCAGGTAGCATTGAGAGCTGTCACCGAAGCCGGTGCATTAATAATAAATGATATTTCGGGAGGCGATGCCGATAATGAAATGTTCGGTGTAGTGAGAAGACTGAATGTCCCTTATATCATGATGCATATGCAGGGTATGCCCGGCAACATGCAGGACAATCCGGTATATGTCGATGTGGTTGCCGATATTCTTAAGGCTTTCGGAAAGAAGATAGCCATACTTCAGGAATCAGGAGTCAATGATATTATTCTTGATCCGGGTTTTGGTTTCGGCAAAACAATAAAGCATAACTTTGAGATACTGAAGCGTTTCAGCGATTTTACCATTGCCGGTTTGCCGCTGCTGGCAGGGATCTCGCGTAAATCGATGATCTGGAAGACATTAGGCATTACACCTGATGACGCCCTGAATGGCACCTCCGTGCTGAATGCTGTTGCACTGATGGGTGGCGCCGACATACTCAGGGTTCATGATGTTGCCGAAGCTGTTCAGACTATCAAACTGATCGAAAAACTAAAAGACGTAAAAAACGATAAATGTTAATTCCTGTTACAGTCCTCGATATTATTGATATTTTCCTTGTAGCCTTTATCCTATTCCAGCTTTACAGGATAATCAAAGGTACAGCCGCGATGAGCATCTTTATTGCGGTATTTCTCATTTACCTGCTCTGGCTTATCGTAAAAGCCCTGAATATGGAACTGGCAAGCTCCCTGATGGGACAGGTTATTGGTGTCGGTGTGATCGCGCTGATAGTCGTTTTCCAGCAGGAGGTACGCAGGTTCCTGTTGATGATCGGCAACAGGTATATCAGAAATACAAGATTCTCATTCAGGAGGTTCCTTACCAACGATGTGTATGATAATGCCGGACCTGCAATTGTTGAAGAAATTGTCAGGGCCGCAGAATCGTTGTCGGCAAAAAAAATCGGGGCGCTGATGGTTATCGGCCGACAGACCAGGCTTGGTTCATATACCGATGAAGGGCAAATGCTTAATGCGGAGATAAGCTCCAAGCTTCTCGAGACGATCTTTTTTAAAAATACACCTCTGCATGATGGAGCTGTCCTGATCGAGGATCGCCGTATCCTGGCAGCTCGTTGTCCACTGCCTGTCACCGATCAGTTTAAGCTTCCCACAAATCTCGGGATGCGTCACAGGGCAGCTATCGGAATGTCGGAACATACCGACGCAATAGTTGTGGTGGTCTCCGAAGAGACTGGAAGAATATCTGTAGCCGAGTCGGGTGTCATCCGTGAGAGCCTTAAGCTGTCAGAGCTGCGTAATATTCTACTTGTTGAAAAGGTATGGTGACCACAGAGCAGGTAAAAAAAGTTTTGATCACAGGCGGAACCTCAGGCCTCGGACTCGACCTGGTGAACCTGTTTCTTGGGATTGGATTTTATGTGGTTGCTACGGGAACAAGGGATAAGCATCCCTCGGGGGCCTCAGGAAAGCTGTCATACTATAATGTTGATTTCAGCGACCTCGAAAACACAGCATCTGTTTTCCGCCGGGTCGTTAATGATCATGTCTTCGATATAGTCATTAACAATGCCGGGATTCTCAGCCCGGCACAAAAGAAAGTTACAAAGGATAACCATGAATATACATTCCAGGTGAATTTCCTTGCACATTTCCTTGTAAGCGAGATGATTATGCAGAAACAAAATACTTTTAAAGATATTCGCATGGTCACGATAACTTCGCCGGTATATAAGATTGCAGGCGCCTATATCAGGGAGCCTGAAACCTACAACGGACTGAAAGCCTATTCGCGCTCAAAACTCTTCCAGGCTATGATGTGTGTCCATCTCAGTAAGCTTTACGGAAATGGCAGGAATATTTTCTTCAGCTTCGATCCCGGCACTTTCGGATCAGGCATTTACCGGATGCGCGGTTCGTTTTTTTCGTTTCTCTATAAAATTGCCTTCCCTTTTATGAGGAGCTCCTCGAAAATTGCGAGGGCCCTGGCTGAAATATTAACAGGGGAAGAGATCATACCCGCTTCTATTTACAACTTCAGAAAAGATTTTAAGCCTGTACCTGTTCCTGAAAAAGATGTCGAAGAAGCTTTCTGGCGCGACTGCAGTGAAATGATCAGCATATATCTTTAATAGATTGTTTAATATTATTTAATATTTGCCGGCCCGCGAACATTTTGTAAATTGACGCTTGAAAAAAAGAGGATATTATCGTTGTTTAAAAACACAAAAAAAATAGATCAGAAATGAAAACTTCATTATTTAAAATTATGGTACTGGCATCATTATTCGGATTATTCGGTTGCGGAAATTCTTCCGATCCCTCAAAATGGAACGAAAAACAGGTAAACAGCTGGTTTGAAAAAGGTGAGTGGCTTAACGGCTGGAATGTTAAGCCCGACGCATCTGTTAATAAAAAAGAATTTGCTGTTTCTTATTTCAGGCATAAGGAGCGTTGGGACAAAGCCTTCCTTTTTCTTAAAGATAACAACCTTGGAAGCCTGGAGCTTAAACGTCACGACATCGATGGCAATAATGTTTATGCACCTGTAAGTGAATACCTTACAAAGAATGAAGAAGATGCAAGGTATGAGGCACACCGCAAATATGCCGATATCCAGTATGTTGTCAGCGGAAGGGAACTGATAGGGATAATTCCTGCCGATCAGCAGAAAGATATTCTCGAACCATACAATCCTGACAAAGATATCATGTTCATGACCGTTAATAAGATTGTGAACTACCCTGCACAACCCGACAGGTTCTTTATTTTCTTCCCCGGCGACCTGCATAGGCCCGGACTTAAGGACGGGGAGAATTCACAGGTGCGCAAAGTGGTTGTGAAAGTGCTGCTCGACTAAGGATTTACAGCGATCATATGCAGAAGGGTGCTCCCGGCAATAATGTCGCGGTGAGCTATTCTGCTGTTTTTCAGGATGCTGCTGTTCAGCATTGAGGAGCTGATATCGAAATTGTTTTCATCCATTCCTCTTGATTCAATTGTGAAATGCCTTCCACCGGGCAGTTCAATGCTTATCTCATTGAAGGCGGGTGAGGTAAGTATATATTCTCCTGAGCCGGGGCAGACTGGATAAAAGCCGATCATGGAAAAGACCAGCCATGCCGACATCTGGCCTGCATCTTCGTTACCGCTGAGGCCTCCCGGACCTGTCCCGTACTCTTCATCGTTTATCTTTCTTGTGAGCCTCCCTGTTTTTGACTGTTCGCCGGCCATGGCATACATGAAGGGAGCCTGCTGGTCGGTTTCATTTCCATGCCAGTAATATCCTTCATCAAAGAATTCGTCCAGTTTCTGCACGAAGGCCTTTTTACCTCCCATAAGTCTTATCAGCCCCGGTAAATCGTGAGGAACATACCATGTGTACTGGAATGGTGTTCCCTCACAGATATATGAAGCCTTTGAATTTGGTTTAAACGGTTCTATCCATTCTCCCGAAGCATATCTTCCCCTTACATATCCGGTGCTTTTGTCAAAGACATTCCTGTAGTTACCTGCTCTTTTCTTCAATGCCGTGTAATCGTCCTTCCTGCCAAGGGTCTTTGCAACATTTGAAAGTGCATAATCGTCGAGTGCATACTCAAGGGTCCTTGATACCTGCTCCCTTTTGTGAAAAGCATCCCATACGGAGTCTTCGAGGGGGATATAGCCATATTTTATATAGCTGCCGAGAGCTCTGCGGCCTTTACCGTCGATGTACTCGTTACGTGGAGGGGTATCGAAAGCGTTTTTCCTCATGTAGAGATATGCCTTTTCGATATCAAAATCCCTGATGCCCTTCATCCAGGCGTCAGCGATCATAGTGGATGCGTGATCGCCTATCATCGCGGCAGTATAGCTTGCCCATGCGGGGAATATTGGCATCCATCCTCCCTGTTCCGCCTTTAATATCAGCGATTTAACCATGTCGGTGGTTTTTGCAGGTTCAAGGATAGTCATCAGCGGGTGAAGAGCCCTGTAGGTGTCCCACATCGAGAAATCGTCATAATAGTCGAATCCTTCAGCCCTATGTATCATGTCGTCTTCAGCGAAGCCGGGATAGCTGCCGTCTATATCGCTGGCAATGCGCGGAAGCTGGTAACAGTGATA
>JAKLFN010000165.1 GCA_022711195.1 Bacteroidota bacterium | reverse complement strand
GCACCAGTGTTACCCGTTGTGCTTCCCCTCCTGAAATCTGGAAGGGATATTTTCCTGACAAACCTGTGATACCGGCTTTCTCAATGAGCGTCATTGCATGATCATAACCTGCTTTGTATTCTTCAGCAGATAATCTGCGGGCAAACAACGGAAGCATTATATTCTCCATCACAGTAAGATGTGGCAGGAGAAGATGTTCCTGGAAGATGAACCCGATATTTCTGTTTCTGTATAAGGCAGATTCATCAGGCGACAAACTGTTCAATGACTTATCCTTAAAGAAGACTTCACCTGAGTCAGGTTTGTCGAGCAATCCGATAATATTCAGAAGGGTTGTCTTTCCCGATCCTGATGGGCCCATAACAGATATTGATTCTCCTTCTGCCGCATTCAGCGAAAGGCCCTCCAGCACGACACCTCTCTGGACAAACGATCTTGACACATTTTCCAATCTAAGCATATCAGTTAACTGACTTGTTAAAGGTTATTATATATCTCCGACAGTGCGAGAGCCATCTTACCCAATGAAAGCTCACTGAGTACATTTTTTCTGCCGGTTTCTCCAAGTTCTTTCTGAAGATGCATGTCATTCAGTAACTTTACCAGACTATCAACAAGTGCTTCATTTGTGTCAGGCGAATAGATCAGACCGCCGTGAGTTATTTCGATTATCTCAGGAAATGCCCCGGTAGCCGGCTGAACAACGGGTATTCCTGCTCCGTTTGCTTCGAGAAGATAGAGTCCATAACCATCGTATTTCCTTACCGGAACACTTATCACATCAACATTGCTGAAGAACTCTCTCTTTTTATCACCCATGAATTCAGGGTATATTTTCACATCTTTCTGCAATCCGTTCTCCCTGATCTTCCTGATCTGCTGTGTGATAAAAGGTTTGTCGTCGCCGGTATAACCACCACAAACATGGAGGGTAAGTTCCGGCACCAGCTTTCTCTTTCTTATTTCAATGAATGCATCTACAAGCTTATCAAATCCATTATGTGAGTTTGCCCTGCAGAAATACCCGAGTGAGGGTGAATGACCTTCTTGCCTGGTGATCTCTGTGTTTTCAGGGTCAAATCCCAGGGGAATTACATAAATATTGTCGCCTTTCAGGCCTGTCTTTTTGATGAACAGATCTCTGCCATAACGACTTGGAGTAATGAACTTGTCAACATAAACGGCTTCCCTTGCTATCATCTCCCAGGCTTTGCTTCGGTAAGGCTCAGCCATATCGTCGATCCAGTCGTCTTCATTAAGCAGTGAACAGACGACTTTTACATTCATTCTTTTCTTAAGCTGACGGGCTAGACCGAGTATCAGTGCATTGGAGAGATGGATAACATCAGGTTTGCCATCGCGCGTAAGAAATTTTACGAGCCGCTCCACCTCATGGCTTCTGAAAGCGTTATCGCCCTCTATCATATTGAGTGTAAGCTCCTCATAACCTTCCGTTCTTGTCGCACCAGCCTGTTTTGCAGCAATCTTGAGCAGCGGAACAGAATCAACGATCTTATCCATGAAAGGGGGCATATTCCTTAGAAATCCCACTTTCTCCCGCAGGAACATCGAAATTGCTCCGAAGAAAACTTCTGTCTCAAATCCTTCACTGAGATTCGTCTTGTCGGGAGGCAGGTACAGAGGAACAGGCCGGGCTTTAACACCCGGAACTTTTCGTATAGCCCTCACATAGAGCATGTCGCGGTAACAATTCGCGCAATAGAACGAACCTCCCGATCCGGTAATAAGGTAAACTATGTTCATTTTGTTCCGAAAGCTAATAATCTGCCATCTTCAGCAAGAAAATAAAATCTCCCTCCGCTCACCGCAGGCGAAGAGCTTAACGGTGCGCCGGCAGTGAAATTCCAGAGTTTCTTTCCGTCTGATAAGTTGAGCATATAAATAATTCCATCCATACTTCCCAGCAATACCCTCGACGGCGAAATTACAGCCGATCCTGTTATCCTGCCGTTCGTCCTGAATTTCCAGAGAAGATTGCCAGAAGTCTTGTCATAGCAATAGAGGTGCTTGTCCTCATTGCCAATTACAACATAATTATTTTTTATCGAAGGAATTCCAAGGATGGCGGCGGTACCTTCTCCCGGAAGTATCTTCCAGTCGATCTTCCTCCGTACGAGATCGACACAATAAAAATTTCCGTTATAATCGCCAAGAAAGACTTTCTGACCCGAAAGGGCAGGGGATCCGGCCAGGTAAACTCCGATATTTATGGTGTCACGCTGCACGCCGGTTATAGGATCTGTAACACGGATAATTCCATCGCAACCTCCGAACACAATTTTATTATTGGCTATTGCAGCCGTACCGTTTACATAATTCTCTGTTTCGAGTTTCCATAACAGTTTTCCTGAAAGAGGGTCGACACAATGAAGGTAATAATCATAACTCCCGAAAACGATACCTGTATTTTTGCCAGCCATCCATATATTTGCCGAACCTACAATCTGATTATCAGAAGAATAAGACCATATTGTTTTTCCTGTTAATTTATTAACAGCATACAGGATGCCTTCAGCAGTGCCTACAATGACAAGATTATCATGGACCAGAGGAGGTGCATCTATCGCACTTCCAAGGGTTAATTTCCATCTCAGTTTCCCGTCGGTACCCACGGAATGAAGAACACCTTTCTCATCTCCGAAAAAAACAGCTGTCCCGCTTACCACAGGTGAAGATTTGGTCCTTGCACCGGCAGAATAGCTCCATAACAAAACAGGGTTGGAAGGGAGTTCGCTCATGGTGCTCCCGGAAAGATCACTGCTCCCCCTGAAGAGGTTCCACTCTGCAGACTGTCCATTCAACATAGCGCTGCTGGAGGCTAAAATCAATAAAAATCCGGTTACAACCCTGTTCATATTAATTATTTAATTTCTCCAACGCACCGGTTGGACAAATACTGATACACTTTTCGGTTTGTGTTTTGAGGATAGTGTCAAATTCCTCTGTCAGCGGTTCAGAAATTATTGAAACAAAACCCCTGTTTATAAAACAAAGGGCAGGCTCACTTACAGAATCTTCACATACTCTGACACAAAGACCACATTTTATACATTTAGCATTTTCAAAAATCAGGCCGCTTTTTCTGTTGACCTTCTTCCTGATCGGGGAATTTACAACTTTACTTCCTGAATCTTTTATCCTGAACTCCTGTGCCAGGTCCCTCAGGCGGCAATTGTCGGCTGCACGGCAATCACAATGCATGCAACTTTTTGCTTCAGAAGTGGCAGCTCCGATATCTTTTATCTCCCGGTACCTGGCAATTCCCGGAACCGCTTCCTTAAGCCATTCTGTCAGCTCTGATTCGTCAAGCCTGCCAATCCGCGAGGAGAACCTTTTTCTCACTTCATTGCTAACAATGTTATCTGAACCTTCAGTCTTATTATTTTCTTCTGTTATATTCTTTGAAACAAAAATCTTCAGGTTTCGTATCGACACCGGTGTATCCACCTTTTTTCTTCTGCATGCGTTCTCGCAATAGCCTGGACAGGTCAGGCATCTGATTTCTGAAGTATTATGTTCTGATACCGATAATTCGATGGCTTCCAGGATCTTTCCTGCGGCAAGCAGCCTGTTCATTGCCGGAATATTATACCCTGCAGGACAAACGATTCGACAGGGAGCTTCACATTCAGCCCTGTGTTCTGAAAGAAGAAGCTCAACAGCTTTCTTCCTCAGGATCGACACGTCGTCACCGGAAGCGTCGATATCCATACCTTCGCTGGCCAGGGCTGAACAGGAGGGAATAAACTGACCGTTTTTTTTATCACGAACCATACACACCATACATGATGAGTAATGGGCAACTCCTTTCATATGACAGAGAGTTGGTATCCTTTTCCCGGCTCTGGCAGCTGCATCGAGGATCGTTTCACCCTCAACCGCTTCTACTTCAATATTATCAATTCTTAACCGCATCCTTAATGTTTACTATCTGCACTGCATCGTCGGGGCAGACAATTCTGCAGTTGTCACACTTTGTACAAAGCTCCTGATCGATGCTATGTTTTTCATATGGCTTAAATCCGATAGCGCCGACAGGGCATTCCTGGTAGCATTTTGTGCAGCCGGTACAGGAATCATTAATTTCATAACGGATAAGATCCCTGCATTTTTTTGCAGGACAAATACCGTGCGCATGTGCTTCAAACTCTTCTCTGAAATATCTTAATCCGGTGATCACGGGATTAGGAGCTGTTTTCCCGAGGCCGCAGAGGCTCCCGTTTTTTACCTCCGTACAAAGTTTCCCGAGTTCGTTAATCTCTTCCGTTCCTGCCTTACCCTCGCTGAGCCTTGTAACTATATCGAGCATTTGTCGTGTTCCCACACGGCAGAACGTACACTTGCCGCATGACTGGTTATGTGTGAAGGTGAGAAAATATTTTGTTACGTCAACCATGCAATCTGTATCATCAAGCACCACCATCCCGCCTGATCCCATCATGGCGCCCAAACGTGTGAGATCTTCATAATCGACAGGAGTCGAAGCCAGCGTTGCTGGTATACAGCCTCCCGATGGTCCGCCTATCTGTACTGCCTTGAAGCTTCTGCCGCCGGCAACACCATGTCCGATCTTCTCTATGATCTCTTCAATGGTAATTCCCATGGGAACTTCTATCAGTCCACCCCTGGCTATCTTACCTGCCAGTGCAAATACCTTTGTCCCCTTGCTCTTTTCTGTTCCGACAGCACTAAAGGCTTCAGCTCCATTATTTATTATCCACGGAACAAGGGCTAAGGTTTCAACATTGTTAACCAGTGTCGGGGCTCCCATAAATCCTTTGACGGCAGGGTAGGGAGGACGCAAACCAGGAGTTCCGCGTCTACCTTCCAGCGAGGCTATCAGAGCGGTCTCTTCACCACAGACAAAAGC